>NZ_JARAYQ010000015.1:0-69403 GCF_033794505.1 Streptomyces sp. MB09-01
TCCCAGCCCCGGCGCGACGGCGACCGCCGCCGGCCCCCGCCTGACCGAGGGTCGGGGCCCCCTGTCCACGGCCGTGGCCGAGGCCCTGCGGTCCGGCGGCCCGCCCGCGTACGCCACCGGGTCCGTACTGAAGGCAGACCCGTGGGGTGAGGACCTCCAGCTCGCGCTCTACCTCCTCTACGAACTGCACTACCGCGGCTTCGACGGCGTGGGCGACGAGCGCGAATGGGATCCGGACCTGCTGCGGCTGCGCCAGGCCCTCGAAACCCGCCTCCTGCACGCCCTGCGCACCGAGCTGTCCGACGCTCCCCGAGCACGATCGGTCGAGGAGGCCTTCGCCCCGCTGCTCGTCGAGCCCGTCGACCTCTCAGGCAGCCTCAGTCACCGTCTCGAAACCGAGGGAGAGCTCTGGCATTTGCGCGAGTACGCGGCCCTGCGCTCCCTCTACCACCTCAAGGAGGCGGACCCGCACGCCTGGGTCATCCCCCGGCTCACCGGACGGGCCAAGGCCGCCATGGTCGCCATCGAGTACGACGAGTTCGGAGCCGGCCGCGCCGACCGCATCCACGCCCAGCTCTTCGCGGACCTCATGACCGACCTCGGGCTGGATCCGGCGTACGGCCGCTACCTGGACCGCGCACCGGCGCCCCTGCTCGCGACCGTGAACCTCATGTCCCTCTTCGGTCTCCACCGGGCGTTGCGAGGCGCTCTCGTCGGCCACTTCGCGTGCGTCGAGGTCACCTCGTCACCCGGGTCCAGGCGCCTGGCCAAGGCCATGCGGCGCTGCGGGGCGGGACCCGCCGCCGAGCACTTCTACGCCGAGCACGTGGAGGCCGACGCCGTCCACGAACAGGTCGTACGGCACGAGGTCATCGCAGGCCTCCTGGCCGACGAGCCCGGGCTCGAGGCCGACATCGCCTTCGGGTGCGCGGCGACGGTCCTGCTGGAGGACCGCCTCGCGGCCCACATCGGCGAGGCCTGGGACCAGGGGCGCAGCGCGCTCCGGTCGCCCCTGCCGGCACCAGCCACCTCGCCCACCGAGCCCGGAGGGAGGCGGACATGAACCGTGCCGCCCTGTTCGATGTCGACGGCACCCTCGCCGACACCAATCACCTGCATGTGGTCTGCTGGTGGGAGGCCCTGCGCCAGGCAGGTCACGACGTCGCGATGCACGACATCCACCGCGCGATCGGACTGCCGGGGGAGGACCTCCTCGCGCACCTGCTGGGCGAGGACCGGGACGCGAGCGGGGACGACGCGCTCAGCGCCGCGCACACCACCCTCTACGGCACGTACTTCGACCGGCTGCCCGCCCTGGACTCGGCAGCCGAGCTGCTGCGCGAGCTGGACCGCCGGGGTTGGCGGGTCGTGCTCGTGACCTCGGCGAAGGACGCCGAGCTCGACGCGCTCAGGCGGGCCGTCGGCGCCGACGACGCCATCACCGCGACGGCGAGCTCCGACGACGTGAGCGAGGGCAAGCCCGCAGCCGATCCGGTGCTCCTCGCCCTCGGCCTCGCCGATGCCGCCGCGCGCGACGCCGTGTTCGTCGGCGACACCGTGTGGGACATGCGGGCGGCCTCCCGGGCCGGCGTCGCGTGCGTGGGGCTGCTCTGCGGAGGCATCGCGCGGCGCGACCTGGAAGAGGCCGGGGCGCGGGCCGTCTACCGGCACCCCGCCGACCTGCTCGCACACATCGACAGCAGCCCGTTCGCCGAGGGCGGGCCTCACGCGGGGTGACCCGGCGTGATGTCATCGGCATCGCTGTAGCGCAGCAGCTCGACGGCGGACCCGTCCGCCCCGTCGTCCCCGGGCGGGCCCTCCTCGACCGGTGCCAGCAGGAAGCCCACGTGGTCGCCGCCCTCGATCCGCCCTTCGACCTTGCCGACGAACCAGGTGCGCACGTCCGTCAGCACGGGACTGCCGTGCCTGCTGGGCCGCCAGGAGACCCGCGCGAGCTTGTCCACCCGGTCGCCGCTCTCGCCGCCGAACAGCTCTGCCAGCCCGTGCTGGTCCCGGCGCAGTACGTGCACGGTGAGGTACGGGGCTCCGCGCGCCACGCGGTAGGTGTGATTGGCCGTGGACAGCCACACGACGAAGCGCGGCGGACGGATCGAGCACTGGGAGGCGAACCCCACCAAGCACCCCGAGCGCTCCTCGCCGGCCGCGACCGTGACCACGTACATCGGCCCGTCCAGCACGCCGGTGAAGCCATCGAGCCCGGTCTCGGGCATGACCACTCCTCTCACCGGTGAGCGGCTACCCGGCCCGACGCCTTCGAACCGCGCCGCTTGAGCCGTGATCCGCCGGGTAGGCGCAGCGTGGACGAGATCGGTGCACGACAGCCGTGCACGACATCCTCTACGAGATCATCGCCGGTTGGCCGCCGGGCCGCGCGGGTTTGCCCCGCAGAGACAGGGGCAGCCGCGTGAATGAATCCGACGAGGCCCCGGAATGGAGGCCGAACATGTCATCCAGCACACTCATCGCCGTCATCGCCGTCGCAGCGGTCGTCGTGATCGCGCTCACGGTCGCACTGTGGGCGATGGCGCGCCGACGGCACCTGCAGCACCAGTTCGGACCCGAGTATGACCGCACGGTCGAGGCGGAGGGCGGCCGGATGGCCGCCGAGCGCGAGCTGCGCGCCCGCGAGCAGCGCCACGACAAGCTGGAGATCAAGGAACTGCCCGCCGAACGGCGAGACCTGTACGCCACCGAATGGAGCACCGTCCAGGAACATTTCGTCGACCGGCCGGAGGGCTCCGTGGAGGAGGCCGACGAACTGGTGTCGCGACTGATGCGCGAGCGGGGCTATCCCACGGACGACTACAGCGGCCAGCTGCGCGACCTCTCGGTCGAACACGGCCGGACCCTGGAGCACTACCGGGCCGCCCACGACGTCAAGGTGCGCAGCGCCGACCAGCGGACGACCACCGAGGAACTCCGCGGAGCGATGGTGCACTACCGCGCCCTGTTCGACGACCTGCTGACTGACCAGAGGAGCCGGTGAGATGCGTAACCACGAAAGCAACGAAGAACGGGTCGGCGACGCCGGCATCACGACGGAGGACATCGCCCGTCCGGTGCCGGCTTCGGACCCGGGCACGAACCGCGAGTTCGACGACGGCGGTGGCGCGCCGGCCGACGGGCGGACGCCGCCCACGTACCCGGGGGAGGCCACCGCGGACGCGGGCGCCGACGAGCCGGGGAACTTCGAGAACGGCGACGAACGCCCGACGGATCGCACGGAAGCTACGGATCGCACGGCGGGGACCGGCCCCGCGGACGCGGCCGACGGCGTCGACGAGCCGCTGCTCGGTGCCGAGGACACCGCGGACTACCGCAAGGCGTGGAACGAGATCCAGGGCCGGTTCGTCGACGACCCGCAGGAGGCGGTCACGTCGGCGGACGCCCTCGTCGCCGAGGTGATGCAAACCCTCGCCCGTACCTTCTCCGCCCACAAGCAGGGGCTCGAAGGCCAGTGGGGCCAGGGCGAGCAGGTGGCGACCGAGGAACTGCGGCTGGCACTGCAGCACTACCGGTCGTTCTTCAACCGCCTCCTCAACACCTGACCCGCGAGGGTCACGCGAGGACCAGGCTTCGCGTTCCGCGGCGTCGATCTTCCGTCGCTCTGCGCCGCCGTCGGGGATCCCCAATCGGCTGGAACCTGCTGCGGGGCGACCCGGACCGCGATCGGCTCCGGCCCCCGCCGGAGGACGGTCGCGCGCCCCGGGTCGCCCCGCAGCGTGCCGGAGCGCAGGATGGAACAGGTGATGACCGTGTTGGTGGTCGGCATGCCCGACGGCGAGCAGCTGGAACTGCTGCGCTCGGGCATCCAGCGCAACCCACACTTCCGGGTCGTGTCGCATGCCCACGACCCCGCCGTCGCCCTCGCGCACGCCCGCGTCCTGCTGCCCGACATCACGGTCATGTCCCTGCCGGCCGGGCTCGACCTGCTAGACGCGGACCCGGACGTCCTCCGCGTCTTCCACGGGGTGCGCACCCTGGACCCGCCGAGCGGTGTGGTGCTGCGGACGGCCGCCGCCCAGGTGCCCCGTGCGGTATCGGGCCTCACGGTCGAGGGAGCCGTCCACGTCGTGCGCGAGGGGGACGCCGACGCCCTGATGCGGGCCCTGCGCACGATCGGGCTGCGCCGGGCCAGCTGCGACCCGGACGAGATGCCCTGACCCGGCGACGGGGCGGCCTGTCAACCGACCTTTTGCCGCACCACCGGCCACCCGCCGGACCACCTTCGCGGCGCGGCTGAGGGAGTGGGTCAGCTCCGTGCGTTCTCGGTCCACGGGCGGAGTTTTTCCGGGTTGCGGACTGCCCAGATGCGGGTGATGCGGTTGCCGGTGAGGCTGAAGGCCGCCACGGTGACGGTGAGGCCGGAGTGCTGGGCGACGAGGCCGGGCCGGCCGTTGACCGTCCGTTCCAGGAGGGTCAGCCCGGGGGCCTTGTCCGAGATGTGGATCAGGTACTGGGCGATGCGTTCGCTGCCTTCGACCGGGCGCAGGACGGTGCCCACCATGCCGCCGCCGTCGGCGGTCATCGTGGCGTCGCGGTCGAGGAGGCCGACGAGGGCCTTGATGTCCTTGGCCTCCCAGGCCTCCTTGAAGTCCCGTACCAGGCCGGCCTGTCCGGCCGAGGGAACGGCCGGGGTCCGTGCGGCCTGAATGCGGCGGCGGGCCGAGGATGCCAGTTGGCGGCAGGCCGCGGGCGTCCGGCCGACGATCTCGGCGACTTCGGCGAAGGGGTAGCGGAACACGTCGTGGAGGATGAACGCCACGCGTTCGGCCGGTGTCATCGACTCGAGGACGACGAGGAAGGCCATGTTCACCGACTCGTCGAGGGTGATCCGGTCGGCGGGGTCCGCCGGTTCGGCGCTCGCACCGCCGGTCCGACTGCTGATCCATTCCGTGCGGTCGGGGAGCGGCTCGGGTATCCACGCGCCGACGTAGCGCTCGCGCCGGGCCCGCGCCGAGCCGAGCACGTCCAGGCAGATGCGGCTGGCCACCGTGGTCAGCCAGGCGCCCGGTGACTCGATGGCCTGCTGCTGTTGCCGCGACATCGCGTACCAGCGGGTGTAGGTCTCCTGTACGGCGTCCTCGGCCTCGGCCAGTGAACCGAGCAGCCGGTAGGCGAGGTTGATCAGCTGGCGCCGCTCGTCGACGACCGCGCTCAGGTCCGGCTCGGACCGGTCGCGCCCTGCCTCGGATGGGGTGCTCATGGTCGTGACCGCTCCCTGGTTCTTTCTCGTCCGCTTCGGCTCTCCACACGTCGACGAAACACCGCGCCGGAATGTGAGTTCCACGTCCCGCCTCACATTTCACGGCCCTGTGTCGTCGGACCGACGAGACACTACCGATCCACCGCCGCGAGGCAGATGAGGGGACCGCGTCATGGCCACACAGACGACAGCAGTACGGGGCAGGATCACGTTCCTGCAGGTCTCGATCGCCCTGCAGACCTTGGCCATCTTCTTCCAGGCGGCAACCGCCGGACTCCTGCTGACCTCGTCGTTCGGCGCGACACTGCACGACGTCGGCTCACGCGTGATGTACGGCGCATCGATGCTGTACGTGCTCGCCGCGGTCCTGGCGTGGCGGCCGGGCGGCGGCTCGCCCCGCCCGATCCTGTACTCGTCCGGCTTCCTCGTCCTCGCATCGGTGCAGGTGGTGCTGGGCATCGCGCACATGCCGTCGCTCCATGTCCCCCTGGGCATCCTGATGTTCGGCCTGAGCATGCTGGACCTGGGCCGGGTGCTGTCCGCCCGCAGGCCGGAACGTACCGGCAGACGGGCGTAGCACCGCGGACGCGCCGGCGCCCTGCCCGCGGGGATCGGGCAGGGAGCCGGCGTCACGGTGCAGGGAGCGTCAGGTGGGCCCGGGCTCCGGTGGGCTGTAAGCCATTGGGGAGGCCGTGGGGACGGCGCTCCCCGGCCTCAGGTCCGCGGTCGGCGGGTGGCCCGCCAGGTCGGACGGCGGCGGGAGAGGCGCGGCCCGCGGCCCGTCGGCGACGGCGTGGCCAGCGCGAACGTCACGGTGATGTGCGCGCCGCCCAGGGGGCTGCGCGTGATGCGCATCGCGCCGCCCGTGGCGGTCGCGGCCCGCTGCGCGATGTCGAGACCCAGCCCGGTGGAACCGGTGCTGCTCCCGCGGGAGAGGGCCCGGTCCGGGTCCGGGATGCCCGGCCCGCCGTCCTCCACGACCAGCTCCACGGCGTGGGCGGTACGCACGACGCGGACGCCGAAGGGGGTCCCGGACGCGGTGTGGCGGAAGATGTTGCCGATGAGTGCGTCCACCACGGCGGCGACGTCGTCCTCGGACAGGCCCACGGCCGTGGGTTCCTGAGTGAGGTCGAGGGAACAGCACCGCTGCTGCTGCTCCGCCAGGACCGCCCAGAAGGCGGTGCGGCGGCGGACGACCTCGGCCGCCTCGCAGCGGGGGCCGGGCGTCCCCTTGCCCGCGGCGCGGTTGCCCGTGGGGGGTTCGGCGGCGAGCATGCCCTGGCCCATGGGTCCCACGGCGAGCGGAGTGCGCGCCGTGGCGATGATGGCCTGGAGTTCCGTCTCCAGTTCGCCGACCGCCGCTTCGACCCTGGCCGATTCCGGGGTGCCGGCCATCCGCTCCGATGCCAGGTGCAGGGCGGTCAGCGGGGTGCGCAGCCGGTGGGACAGGTCGGCGACGAGTTCGCGTTCGACGGCGAGCAGTTCGGTCATCCGGTGGGCCATCGCGTTGAAGGCCACGCCCGCCTCGCGCAGTTCCTTGGGGCCCATCGGGTCCACCCGGGTGTCCAGGTCGCCCTGGCCGAGGGCGCGCGATGCCTGGGCGAGCCGCTTCGAGGACCTGACGACCTTCGCGCCGAGGCGGTCGGCGACCAGCACGGATCCGCCGATCAGTCCCACGGCGAGGAAGAGCATGACCGCCCAGGACTCCTTGACGCCGCGGGTCAGTTCCTCCTCGGGTACGAAGTTCTCGATGACGGCCACCTGCTCCCCCGGAAGCACCACGGGCTGCAGGCAGATCCAGCCGCGTGGAACCTCTTGCGAGATGGACTCGCGTCCCCGCTGTGCCCGTTCGAGCAGTTCCGCGGGGGCCTTGGAGCGGCCGAGGGGCCCGGTGTCCGGCAGGTGGACGACCAGGTGCTCGGCGGCGTCCAGGCTCGCGGCGGACTCCCGCAGGGCCGCCGGGTCCGTGGTCAGCGCGAGGACGGGCGCCAGGGCGGCGGCACGCTGCTCGGCCGCGGTGACGCCCTGCTCCTTGACGAGCGACATCACCAGTGCGGCCAGCGGTATGAGGAAGGAGAGGGCGACCATGGAGGTCACGGCGAGCGCCACCCCGGCCAGTGAGCGTCTCAACGCGGCGCCACCAGTTTGATGCCGACGCCGCGGACGGTCAGCAGGTACCGCGGGGCCGCCGCGCGTTCGCCCAGTTTGCGGCGCAGGGACGACAGGTGCACGTCGACGGTCTGGTCGTCCACGTACGGCTCGCGCCAGACCTCGGTCAGCAGGCGGCGCTTGGAGACGACCTGACCGGTGTGGTGGGCGAGGAAGGCCAGCAGGTCGAACTCCCGGCGGGTGAGGCGGAGCTCCCGCCCGGCCAGGTACGCGGTGCGCGCGCCGGGGTCGACGGCCAGTTCGCCCACGGTGGTGGGGCGCAGCGGTTCGGCGGCCGGCGCCACCGGCGCCCCCGCCGCGGCACCGGTCGACGGGACGTGGCTCGTGCGCCTCAGGACGGCGGAGAGGCGCGCGACGAGCTGCCCCCCTGAGAAGGGCTTGACCAGGTAGTCGTCGGCGCCCGCGTTGAGGAGCTTGATGATTTCGGTCTCGTCGTCGCGGGCGGTGGCCACCAGCACGGGAACGGAGGATATGCCGCGGATCATGCGCAGTGCGTCTCCTCCGTCCAGATCGGGCAGTCCCAGGTCGAGGACCACCGCGTCGACGGGCGCCTGGGTGACCTCGCGCAGGGCGCCGAACCCGTCGCCCGCGCTGCGCACGGCATACCCGTGCTCCGCCAGGACCTCGATCAGTGACTGGCGGATGCTGGGGTCGTCTTCGACGACCAGGACGCTCGGCATGGGCACACCTTAGGGGCTCCCGCCCCTAGCCGGCGTCGAAGGTAGGGCCGTCACGGGTGACGCGCAGCTGCACGGGGCGGTCGGAGACCGGAATGGTGCAGCCGTCCTGGGTGCTGCAGCTCGCGTAGCCGAGCAGCAGGGTCGCGTTCCCGTCCCCGTCGGCGCGGACCGGCAGGGTGGTGGTGACGGGGCCGTCGGGGTAGACCGGGACCGGGGCGTCGACACCGGGCACGCTGATGGACCGTACGTCCTGGGCGGCCGTCAGCTTGCCCTCCGCCTTGAGGACCCCCGCGACGGCCATCGCGGTCGGGCGGCCCACGTCCTCGATGCCGGTCGCCGGCAGGTCGATGCTGTAGAGGTGGAACCCCTTGCGCTCGGGCGTGAAGACCGCGGTGACGGTGCCCTTCGAGGCGTGCCAGTCGGAGACCGAGAGGGTGACGGTGACCCCGTTCTCGCTGAAGCGCGTCGTGGGCGCGGTGGCGCCGGCCCCGGCGTCGGGGACCTTGGCGGGCTGCTGGCCGCATGCCGCGAGCGCGGCCAGACAGACGAGGGCGGCCGCGATGCGGGCCTTCCGGGAATGCCTGACATGCACGGAAAGGTTCATGGCTGTCTCTGCACTTCTGTGTCACGGATCACGGGATCGGATCGAACCGCGGGATCGAATCGGTTCTTCGTCTTCGAGGAGCAGGACGGCTCTAGAGGGCCGTGCTGAAGTTCGCGCTCCACAACTGCATGCGGTACACGAGGTCGTTCCACACCCCGGTGGCCAGCAGGGCGCCGACGAGCACGAGCATGCCGCCGCCGATCCGCAGCACCCACGGGTAGTGGCGTTTGACCAGGCCGAACGCGCCCAGGGCGCGCCGGAACGCCAGCGCCGCCAGGAGGAACGGCAGGCCCAGCCCGAGGCAGTACGCCGCCATCAGCAGGGCTCCTCGGGCCGCGCTCGCCTCCGTCCACGCGAGCGCCTGGACGGCGGCCAGCGTCGGGCCGATGCACGGGGTCCAGCCGACCGCGAACACGGCTCCCAGCAGGGGCGCCCCGGCGAGCCCGAGAGCGGGGCGCCGGTGGCTGCGGAACTCCCGCTGGGTGAACCCCGGCAGGAACCCCATGAAGGACAGCCCCATGAGCACGGTGAAGACGCCGAGCACCTGCGTGACCACCTCCTGGTGGGCGAGGAGGGTACGGCCGAAGTACCCGAACAGGGCGCCGCCGGAGACGAGTACCGCGGTGAAGCCCAGGACGAACAGCAGCGCCCCGGTTGCCATGCGGCTGCGGCGCCCGCCGCGCGCGTCCGCCAGGTCGGCGACCGACAGGCTGGTCACGTAGCTGAGGTAGCCCGGTACGAGCGGCAGTACGCACGGCGACAGGAAGGAGACGAGTCCCGCGACGAAGGCCACGGGGGCCGCGATCGCCAGCGTGCCGTTCACCAGGGCGGGTGCGTCCGCGAGGGCGAGCGTCCGGTACACGACCGCCGCCCCCGTCACGACTCCTCCTCCACCACGCGCGCGAGCAGGGGCCGCAACTGCTCGCCGGTGACGGCGCCGCCGATGGCGACGGCGATGCGTCCGCGGCGGTCGATCACGAGGGTCGAGGGGACCGCCTGCGGGTTGAGCAGCTCGGGAGGGAAGCGGAGCAGGAGTGCGCCGGAAGGGTCGTGGAGGCTCGGGAAGTCCAGGCCGTGCTCGCGTACGAACGACCGGGCCGCCGTCCGGTCCGGGTCCCGGGTGTTGATGCCGAGGAAGCGGACCTCCTCGACCGGGGTCTCCCGGCTGAGCCGCGCCAGGTCCTCGGCCTCGGCCCGGCAGGGGCCGCACCAGGAACCCCAGACGTTGAGGACGACGACGTGGCCCCGGAAGGCGGCGAGGCCGACCGGCTCCCCGTCCAGGTCGTCGCCGGCCAGCGCGGGCGCGTTCCGCCGGGCGCCGGGGTCCAGGACCTTCGCCTCGGCGGCCCGGGCGACGCCCGCCCGCCCGTCCGGCGCCCCGGCGCCGCCGTCGTCGGTCACGAGGCCGGCGAGGAGCAGACCGGCCGCCACTGCGAGGCCCGCTCCGGCCGGAACCACCACGGCCCTGGGGAGGGACCGCCCCATCCGTCTCATGACGCCCACTTGCGCAGGAAGGAGTTGATGCCGTCCGCGGTCAGGGACGGGTTGCCCGTGACGTGGGTGTCGGTGCGCACCGTGCCGGAGGAGGAGACGACGACCAGGACGGGCATCGTGTACGTCCCGCCGGACGGGCTGTACTTGCGCAGGAGCGCCGAGTTGGCGGAGCTGTTGCCGCCGATGTCGATCTTGACGAGGTGGTACGAGGCTCCGAGGATCCCCGCGGTCTGCGGCTGGGCGAACACCTTGTCGGCGGCCTTGCAGTTGCCGCACCAGTTGGCGCCGAAGTCGAGCAGTACCGCCCGCCCGTCGGCCTTGGCCGCCCGCAGGGCCGCCTCGATCTGCTTCTGCGCGTCGGCCGAACTGTCGTATCCGGGTCCGGGTATCCGGGCCGGCTCGGGTGCGGCGGAGGTACGGGCCGGCTTGGCCGACGTCCGGGCGGGGGAGGCCGATCCGGACGCGGCACGCGACGGAGTGGCGGACGCGGACGCGGACGGCGACGCCGAGGCGGTCGGGGAGGCCTCGGGGGACGCGGTCGCGGACTCCGACGCGGACGGGAGGGCCGCCTCCACGGACTGCCCGGCCGTGGAGGGCGCCGCGGAACCGACGGGCTGGGAGGCCGGCCCGCAGGCGGCGGTCAGCCCCGCCGCGACCACGGCGGCGGCGACCAGCGGCAGCCGCGTCCGCAGGGGCGCGGCGGAGCGGGGAGCCGTCGTACGGAGGTCGGCGCGAACGGATCGGAGCAGGCGAGAAGTCATGGCGAAGACACCCCAAGGCACGATGCGGACTGCGGGAGGGCCGATGCCTCCCGGCTCGGCGGAACCGACGGCCCGCGGGTTCGCCGGGTGCGGTTCCCCGGCGCCGAGGGCCGCTCGGCTGACGCGAGCATAGGCCCCGTCAGGGCCTGCGGAACCGCCTCGGCACGATCTTGAGGTTGCCCTAAGGAAGCGCTCACCTTCCGCTTCGCCGGAGCGCGGCGCACGAGGGCGTACAAGACCCCGAACCGCGCAAAACGGACCGACGTCAGAACGAGGATTCGCGGACGCTCGCCTTCGCCGCCGGGACGATCGTCGCCGTGACCACCGACCGGTGGTCGGCGCCGGAGAACGTGACGGTGAGGGTGTCGTCCGACGTCTGCGCGGTGGTGGCCTTGAAGCCGCGGCTGGGGATCGCGGAGATCAGGCAGACGCCCCGGCTGCCGTACCGCACCGTCACCTTGCCGCCCTGCGAGGGGACGGTGTGGAGGCCGGCTCCGCCCTCCTCGCAGTCCACGGCGCTCTTCGGCGCGGTGGTCCGGGGAGTTTCGGGCGAGGCCTTGGCGGGGGTCGCGGCCGAGGGGGTCGGGCGCTGCGTCACGGTGGGCGAGGGGCTCGCGGACGGGGACGGCGTGACCGGCGCCGCGCTCCCCGCCTCCCAGGCCGGAGGCGTGTCGATGACCACCGGGGCGGACCGCGCGACCGGGGGCGTATGCCGGGTCGAGCCGACCACGAACTGGACCGTGGCGAGCACGGCGGTCACGCTGGTGGCCGTGCACGACAGCCATATGAACAGGTAACGCGGAATCCGGGGCACGGCCCCATACTGACCGACCCGCCGCCCGGCCCGGCACCGCCTCCCCCGAAGAGCCCCGGGGCCCCGGCGGGCGGGCCCGCGGCGGGTCGGTGAACGCCGACGTCCTCCGACCCGCGGGACGGGTCGGAGGACGTGTGTGGGGGGTGGCTGACTGTTTCGGTACGCGGCGGGGGTTCGCCGGTCCGGGTCCCGCTACTTCGGGGTGCCGAAGTTCTGCGTCCACCACGGGCCGCCGTCGCCCTTGTGGACGCCGACGCCGATTTCCTTGAAGGCGCAGTTGAGGATGTTGGCCCGGTGGCCGGAGCTGTTCATCCACGCCTTCAT
The DNA here is from genome assembly GCF_033794505.1 of Streptomyces sp. MB09-01. NCBI lineage: Bacteria > Bacillati > Actinomycetota > Actinomycetes > Kitasatosporales > Streptomycetaceae > Streptomyces > Streptomyces sp. MB09-01. The sequence continues at coordinate 12,074 of NZ_JARAYQ010000015.1, forward strand.
GACCGCGTCGGGGTCGGCCTGGCCTCGGGCTATGTTCTCGCCCAGGCGGGACCACCCGTATCCGGCGGCCTCCACCCGGCTGGTCATGGTGGACCCGTCGGGGCCGGTGTGCGACATGACGCCGCTACGGGCCATCGTGTCGCTGTACGTCCGTGCGGCGTTGCTCAGCCTGGCGTTCATGGTCAGTGCGCCGCACCCGGCGGCGGCCCGCTCCTTGTTGACCAGGGCGAGGACCGCGGACTCGGCATCGCCGTTGACGGTGCCGGAGCCCGAGCCCCCCGAGCCGCCTGAACCGCCCGAGCCCCCGGAACCGCCGCCCGTGGTCGTGGAGGGCTTGCGCGTCGGGTCGGCGGCCCGGGTCGCCGCCGACTTGGCCGGAGTGCTGCTCTCCGCCGTGTCGGGCTCCGGCGGAGCGGCGGATTCGGAGGCGCCGGCGTCCGGTGTGCCGGACGGGCTGGGGCTCGCCGTGGCCGTGGCGTCGGTGGTGGGAGTGGGGACGGCAGGGGAGGGTGCCGTCCCCACGCCGTCACCGGTCCCCGCGGACTTGGCCGCAGGACCGGCGGCGCCGTCGGCCCGCCGGTCTCTGCCGGCATCACCGTCGGAGTCGGCCACGGCGACCCCGACCGCCACCGCCGCGGCCGCCGCGGTGACGGACAGAACGATGCGGGTGCGCACCGTCCTCTTCCGTCGCGCCTCGGCGCGGGACGGCGTTTCGGGAGTGTGGCTGCGGCTCATGACGGTTACACCTCACAGGAGAAGGGGAGGAGGGGAGTCCGGCTGAGCCTAGGTCGCCGACCATCGAAAAGAGCGCGCTGGAGGGGTTCTTCAGGTTCCCCTAAGGAAACCCGCAGGGCCAACACAGGGACGAGCCGGACAATCGCCCCAACTCGGCTGTCCCGGCACGCGCGTTGCCGCGTGGCGGAGCTCACCCTCGGCCCGGATACGACGGCCCGCGGGTTCAGGACCGCCCGGGCAGCCGGTGCAGAACGACGTCGTGCAGGGCGCCGTCCGCGACCGTGAGGGTCAGGAAGGTGTGGTGGGGCTGTCTCCGGCGGTCCGTGGGAGAGCCGGGGTTGAGCAGCCGCAGCCCGCTCGGGGCCGTGGAGTCCCAGGGGATGTGGCTGTGGCCGAACACCAGGACGTCCGCGTCGGGGAAGCGGGCGGCGCAGCGCTTCTCGCGCCCGTCGGCCGGGCCGGTCTCGTGGACGACCGCGAAGCGCAGGCCGCCGAGTTCGGCGCGGGCGACCTCGGGCAGCCTGCCGCGCAGGGCGGGCCCGTCGTTGTTGCCGTACACGGCGATCAGGCGCCGCGATTTCGACTCCAGCAGGTCGAGCGTGGCCTCGTCGGTCCAGTCCCCGGCGTGGACCACCACGTCGGCTTCGCCGACGGCCGCCAGCAGGCCTTCGGGCAGGCGCCGGGCCCGTGCGGGTACGTGGGTGTCGGAGGTCAGCAGCAGCCTCATGGGCTCACCGTAGACGAGGTGCCGTCGCCTCGTGGGGGAACCGGCCACCGCCGGAGTACCGAGACTGCCGGGGGGCGCGGCCCCCCGGCAGTCTCCGTACGATCGCCCGCTGCGGCGGTGCCGGTCCTTACGGCCTGACCCGCACCGAATCGCAGCCGAGGGCGCGGTAGACCGTGCCGTCGGCGGAACGGAAGTCCGCCCTCAGGCAGGCCACGGTGGACTGCGCCGTCAAGCCGCTGTCCGCGGGCTTGAAGTGCATCACCATGTCGAGGTCCGCGTCGCGCGTGGTCTCGTCCAGTTCGTACGAACGCTCGATGTGGCCCCTGTTGTGAACCTCCCTCGCGCCGGACACGGCGCCCGTGTCGAAGACGTTGCCCCGCAGGCCCCAGCGGGCCGAGAGCGCGTCGATGGTCGTCGCGTCGAAGGCGAGCGGAAGCCCGTACTCACCGGCCGACGTCGTCAGCGCGGCCAGTGTCGCATCGGTGTTGAGGTTGATCGTGTTCGGGAAGCCCTGCGGCCGGACGTTGACGGCGATCGGCACGACACAGTCGATGCGGAACGACGCGGCCTTGGAGTTGTTGGCCGTGTCGGGATCGATCGCGTTCGGATCCTTCAAGGTGATCGCGTAGTTGAACGAGATCGTCTTGTAGCCGGGTGTCTGGCAGCTCAGGGTGAACGCCTGGCTGATGGTGCGCGGCGAGCCGACCGTGAGCGCGATCTGTTGCGCCGAGGTCGTCGCCGGTGACACACCGGCTCCACCGCCGGCGGTGGCGGTGCCGGCCAGCACGGTGTCCACGGGGCTCGACGGCCCGGCGTTCTCGACCGTCACGTCGACCGTGGCCCGGGCGGACTGTCCGACCAGGATTTCGAGCGGCGAGGACGTGCTCACTGCCGTGACCTTGGCGTCCGCCTTGGTGATGACGAGGGTGTCCGCCGAAGTGGTGTCGTTCCCGGGGTTCGGATCGGGTCCGTACAGGTTGTCGACGACGGCCCTGGTGGTGACGGACCGCTGTCCGCCGGGGTACAGGAAGCCGGGCGGAACGTCCACGCGGATGTCGAACGCCCTCGACGCGTCATCCTCCAGGCTGCCGAGGTTGCAGGTGACCAGAAGCCCGGAACGCACGCACGGCACGCTCGAGTCGACGAATGCGACGCCGTCCGGGAGGGTCGTCTTCACCTCGGTCGAGTGGGCGGGGTTGGGCCCGTGATTGGTCGCGGTCACGGTCAGCTTCAACCGCTCACCGGCGCCGACCGGGTCGGGACTGTCGGCGATGGTGACGCTCACGTCCGCCGTGTTGATCTGAGCCGTCATGACGTCCCGGTCGGCGAGCGTCGGGGCCTTGGTGGTCTCGGGATTGACCGCTCCGTCCGCCGAGTTGCCGAACTGGCGGAACGGGAGGGAGACTCGGAGCCAGTCGTGGAATCCGGTGATCGTGTCCGTGTTGGAGATGTTCTGCGCGCATTCCAGCGGCTCCTGGGTCGGAACCGCGGGCGGGGCCGGGAGCGGCGGCGGCGGACTCGAAGTGTTGATGTTGGTCGCCCCCACGTTCGTCTCGAACGGCGGGTCGTTCGAGTCCCCGTCCCAGTCGATGCCGCCGGTCAGCGGGCCGGTGCGCCGGTTGCCCCGCCCGTCCTTGAAGACGGCGAGGTTGGCGTTGTCGGTCGAGTCCAGCACGACGGTCTCGTCGAGGTCGTTCTCCACCAGCGGGGGCAGTGGCGCCCTGCCGTGGGCGGGTGCCAGTCCGGGGCGTGCGCCCGTCAGTTGAATGCGCGGTGGCGAGAAGTCGATGACCGAACCGCCACCGGCACGACTGACGCCGAACTGCTCGTCGTAGTCCATGATGCTGACGTAGTTCGGCTTGCAGTTCTCGTCCTTGTTGCCGCCGTGCTGGAGCGCGAGGTTGTGCCCGAGCTCGTGCATGACGGACCCACCGTCGTGGTTGTAGTCGACGAAGTCGTTGCCGCCGATTTCACCCTGCCCGCCCGCTCCGCAGCCGGTGTCCGGCCCCCTCCCGTCGGTGTCCTGATCGCTTCGCGTGCTGATGGCGTAGCGGAAGATCATCCGCCGGTTCGTGTTGAAGTTGGGTGTCGGGAACGCTCCGCCCCCGCCCCTCTTGGCGTTGTAGAACACCGCGTCGAGACCGCAGTTGTTCAGGTGCGCGGGGAGCCGGTTCCCGCCGCCGAGGTCATCGCCGACGAGGCAGTCAGGATTGGCGGTGTCCGCCGGTGTGCAGTTGGGAGCCGGGTCTTCGACGCTCGTCTCGAGGAACTCGCCGGAATCGCCGCTGTCCACGTTGTCGCAGTCCTCGTCGGCGGCATCGGTCCGGCCGTCCCCGCTGTTGTCGATGCCGTCCGTACAGGTGCCGGGGACCTGACCCCTGCGGGCTTCGAGGTCCACGAGGTTGCCCGTGTCGACGTGCAGCCGGATGCCGTCACTGTTGTCGATGTTCTCGAACGGCGCGTCGGCGAAGGCGTCCTTCATCGCCTGGATGTCGTCGCGTGCGGGAGCCTCGCCGTCCGAGTGGTCGAGCTCCAGGAAGAGGTCCTTGTGGTCGGCCGTGGCGCCGAAGCGCGGAAGGTCGACGTCGATCGTGGTGTCGCCGTTGTCGTTGTAGCCGTTGTGCTCCCAGCCGTCGAGCAGGCCGTCGGCGTCGGCATCTCCGGTGGAGGAGTTGACACCGATGTCGAAGCAGATCTTGACGGCTTCGCCGCCGTCCCCGGTGACGCAGTTGGACGGCCAGTTGACGTCGCCGCTCCACTTGCCGTTCCGCAGGTCGACGGCCACGGTCACCGTCTCCCCGGCGCCGGACTTGATGTCGAGCCGGTCGTCGTTCGATTCCAGCTCGCCGGTGTCCGTGCAGAAGGGGACGTCACAGTCGTCGTGATCCCAGACGGCCAGGGTCAGATGCGCGGTCGGGACGTCGTTCACGGTGAACGGATCGACAAGGCCGGACATCACCCAAAAGGGCGTGATGTGGGGATCGTCGTCCACATGGTCCGTGAAGCTGTTGCCCGCGGTCCGCGTGGCGTTGATGGTGCCCGTAGCGAACTCGACGCCGGCGTAGAAATCGGCGTCACTGCGGCCGATCCCGTCGAGATCGTCGCCGACTCCGTCGACACTCGTCACGGTCAGGGAAATCGGAAACGAAGGCGCGGCGCTCGCCGACGGCGCCCCTGTCCACGTCGCCAGTCCGCAGATCACGATCATGACGACGGCGCCGACCCGGAAACGCGCTGTGCGGTACTGCGGTGGTGGTGCGCCCCGCTCATGTCCGAAAAGCCAATGAAATGCACGCCTGACGACCACTCTGCCTCCTCCGGAACGCAACCGATCAGCCTGGTGGGAAACTGTGTGATAAGAAATCAAAAAACACAGCGGCAAAGCTCGGCTCGGAGCGGAGTCGAATACCCTCGCCCGGCATGCTGAAAGTTAGCGCGTCCGCACCATGTGGCGTCAAGGGTTCGACAGGGTTGCATATTCGGTGTGTTGAATTATGGAGTCGATTTCATTTCTGCTCGGCTTATCGCACGATGCTTTGTGTGGATACTTTCTCGGTATTCATGCGGCGGGGAGGACGATGACATCGGCCGCCTCGCGCACCTCCTCTTCTCGGTGGCGGCGCAGGGCGCGGACGGCGGCTCTCCAGGGCCCCGGCCAGTTCAGGCCGGGGCCGAGGGCGCCGGCGAGGGCCGCGGCGAACAGTCCGTCGGGCAGGGTGCCGGCGGACAGGGCGCGCACGGTCCTCAGCGCCCCTTCCGCCTGCTGCACCGTTGGGGAGGCGTGCTGGTGCCGCTGGTGCAGCTGGTGGGCGCTGCGGCCGGCCAGCGCGGGGCGGTCCGCGACGGCGGCGCTCAGCTCGCGGCAGGCCGTGGTCAGTTCGGCTTCGGGCGCGGTCGGGTCGACGGCCTGGACGAGCAGGGAGACGCGCAGGCCGGTCAGCCCCGCTACGGCGGCCAACTGCCGGGCGAGCGGGGCGCACAGCGGGCCGGGCACCGTGACCATGGTCGAGCCGAGGAGGTGGTGCATCCGATGGCGGGCGGGCCGCTCGGGACCGTCGGCGTCGCCGTCCTCCGACGCGCCGCCTTCCGACGCGCAGTCCTCCGCGGCCATGGCCGTCAGCAGCCGGGCGACCGTCTCGTGGAGGGCACTGCCGGGGGCCGCTCCGCCTGCCGGACGGGGCTGCTCCGATCCGGCGATGCGCAGCAGGGTCCTGCCGGCCTCCCAGGTGAGGGGTGAGGTCAGGTCGGTGATCATGTCCGTGAGCGCCACGGTGACGGCGGGCGTGTAAGCGGCCCATTCCTCCAGGGCCCAGAACACGCTCTGGGTCGTGAACTCGTCGGCGGTGGCGAGCAGACCGGTGACCAGCCGGCCGTAACGGGACCGGTGCGCGGGAGCCACCTCGGCCGGGCCGCGCAGCACGGCGCGGCGGGCGCCTTCCGGGCCGTCGGCGACGGCGGACTCCAGCAGCGACCACGCCGCTTCGGCGGGGAGCAGGGCCGGGGCCAGGGCGACGGCGGCGCTCCGCAGGTCCGGGTGCGCGCAGGCGTCGAGCGCCGTCCGGGCGAGGAGCCGCGCGGCGTCCTCCGGCGGGAGGTGGCGGGCGGCGAGCCGCGCCGCCGACTTGCGGACGGTGACCTTCACCCCGCCTTCGCGGGTGAGCAGTTCGCGCAGCGCGGCGGCGAGGGTGTCCGGGCGGGCCCGGAGCGCCACCTGGTCGGCGACCGCCCAGAGCGCTGCGGCGTCGTCCGCGCCGGCGCTGTCGAGCAGCAGGCGCAGGGCCGTGTCCGGTGCGTCGCCGAGGGCGGCGGCCGCCAGCGCGGCGGGATCCGCTCCCGCTGCGTCGAGGCCGCCGTACCGCTGGACGAGCTCGTACCCGTATCCTCGGACCCCGGCCGCTTCGCGCAGCAGCGCGGCGCGTTCGTCCAGGGACCGGCCCGGGTCGGCGAGGGCCGTCTCCGCCAGGCGCACGGCGGCACGCTGCTGGCGGGGCAGCCACCGGTCCGCACGGCGGAAGCGGGGCAGCGCGCGGGGCGTGCCGGGCGCAGGGAAGCGGCCGGTGGGCGGAGGGTCGGCCAGCGCGTGGTCCAGCAGGTCGGTGCGGTCCGCGGCGAGCACGTCGAGTACGGGGCCGAGCACCGCCGCCGAGGGCTCCCGCTCCAGGAGTACGGCGACCCGGGCGGCCCGCGTCGCAGGGTCGGCCAGCCAGGCCGCGGCCAGGTCGGCGAAGGCGGTGTCGGGACAGTCGCGCAGGCTTTCGGCGAGGCGGTCCTGCAGCTCGGGGATCCCGTGCGCCCGGTTGCCGAACGCCTCGACGAGGGCGAGCAGCGGTGTGTGGTCGCCCTGCCCGGCCGCGGTGTCCAGCCAGGGCCGTACGGCGTCGAGCACGACGCGTTCGCGGCCGTGGCGCAGCGCCCGGTCCAGCCGGACGGCGGGTGCGAGCGAGCCGGTGCGGGCGGTGAGGGCCCCCAGCAGGTGGACGGCGAGTGCGAGGAGTTCCTCGTCGGCCGAGGAGTTGAGGAGCGTGACGGCGAGGGTGTGGACGGCGGTCCGGGTGGCCGGCGAGCAGTCGCGTGCGCGCAGGGCGTCCAGACAGAGCCGCTGCACGTCGTCGCGGCCGACGCGGCCCGTGGTCCCGGTGAGGGCTGCCGCGAGCAGCGGCGCGCGCAGGACTGCGACTGCCTCCAGGGCGGACCGACGTACGGGGTCGCGCTCGTTGCGCAGCCGGCGCGCGGCCAGGTGCAGTACGGCGGCCACCTCGGCCGGATCCGCCGCGTACCCGGCGTTGGACACCACCTGCCGCCAGGCGAAGGCCCGGTCGTCGGCGTCTCCGGAGCCGGTCGCGTCGAGGAGTTCCGGCCGGGCCTCGGCCGGCGGGAGCAGGGCGAGAGTGGGCCACAGATCGTACGTGGCCCATCGTTCGGCGCGGCCCTGCGCGACTTCCGCCCGCACCCTGGCGTGCCGTTCGGCCTCCGGCATCAGGGCCAGAACGGAGTCGGGGATGCCGCCCGAGGCGCGGCCCGGCCGTGCGGCGGTGACCGCGTCGTGGAAGGCCGCCCGGTCTGCGGGCGGCACCGCGCGCAGCATGGTGACGTAAGCACCCCGGTGGGACCAGCGGGCGGCGAGCCGGTGCAGGGACGGCGGTGCGGCCGCGACCAGCCGGCGGAGCACGGCCGGGTTCGGGGTGCGTTCCCAGCGCATGCTCTGCCGGCCGGGGTCGGCGAGCCAGCGGGCGGTCCGCTCGGCGTCCGCGTCGACCAGGTCGGCGAGCCGGTCGTGCAGCGGGTCGGGCAGGTCCCCGGGGCCGTGGCGTTCGAGGAGGTCCAGTACGCGCGCGGGGGCGGCGGGGAGGGCCGCCGCGACCCCGTTGGCGTGGTGCGGCCACCAGCCCGCGCGCAGCTGCGGGGACAGCGAGGCGAGGTCCCGTTCGGCCTGGTCGAGCACGGCTGCCGGATGGCGTCGGGCCAGCAGGCTCCAGCCCTCGAACGCGACGGCGCCGGCGAGCTCGGGCAGCATCCGGGCGGTGAACTCCGGGGAGCAGCCCGGCAGGAGCAGGGCCGCGTCCCGGTCGCCGCGCTCGGTCCGCAGCCGCAGCAGCAGGCGCTCGGCGAGGGCGGGCCGGCTGCCGTCGCGCAGCAGCCGGGCGAGGTCGGCGCGGACCAGGGCGGGGGCGTCGTCGTAGGCGGCTTGGACGGCCCGGTCGGGAACGGCCGAAGCGCGGGCGCCGCGCAGGGCGTAGCGGCGGACGACCGGGTCGGGGTCGGCCAGGCGCGCGGCGAGGTGGTCGGTGTCCGCGCCGGCCAGGGCCGCGAGCGCGGCGAGCCGCCGTTCGTACGGGCCGAGCCGGTCGAGTGCGGTGAGCAGCGGCCGGAGCTCGCCGCGGGCGGCCAGCGCGTGCGCGGTGACGGCGGTGTGCCGCAGGCGGGCCTTGTGCGGGAGGGAGTCGAGTGCGGAGAGCAGCTGTTCGACGGTGGTGATCATCAGGGCGGATTGTCACAGACACCCGCCTGTGAATCCCACCGAATATCGGATCGGGCATCGGTGCGCCCCGGGACGGCGTGCGGCGGATCCAGGTCAGCCGAGGACGAGGGGGAGCGGGAGCGGCGTGGCCGAACCGCCCAGTGCGGCCTTCTCCCCGTCGGTCGGGGCCCGGCGCCCGTTGCCGATCAGCAGCGCGTCCTTGTCGGAGAACGACGGGGGGAAGGCCGCGCCGGCGATCCTCTCCAGCAGCTCGCGCGACCGGGCGAGGCCCTCGGCGGGCGGGTCCGCCGCGTCCGGGAGGTGCGCGATCAGGTCGAGGTGGTGCAGGGTCCATTCCAGGACGTACGCGGCGAGGTAGTCGCCCGTGGTGAGCACCTCGCCGCGCGTGCTGACCGGGACGCGGGATCCGCGAGTGCGGCGGCGCGGCCGGCGGCGGAACCGACGTCGTCCAGGTGGAACTTGAGCAGCCACGGCTCCTCGTACGCGGCCGCGAGGCGGACGGTCAGCGCGTCGAGCGGGTCCTCGCCGGTCGGGGCCCCGACGAGGTTCCAGTAGGTCGCCGCGTCGCGGGTCGGCTCCGTACCGGCGGGGGTGACCAGTGTGATCAGGACGTCCTGGGCATCGATGACCAGATGGCACGCCAGGTCCCGCACGAGCCACCCGGAGCAGCCGGACGGCCGTGCGAAGTCCTCGTCACGGAGTCCGGCGACCGCCGTGCGCAACGCTGCCCAGGAGCGTGAGAGGAGGTCCACGGCCGCAAGCCTGGTGCGGTGCCGTGAACCGGTCGGGTCGGGCGAGCCGTCACGAGAGCGCTGCCGCCAGCGCCGTGGCGGCCCTCGCGACCAGTGCGTCGGTACGCGGCGCGGCAGCCTCCGGCTTGGTGGTCAGCACGGCCAGCACCACCGGCGGCCGCCCCGGAGGCCAGGCGATCCCCACGTTGTTGTTGGTCCCGTACGATCCGGTGCCCGTCTTGTCCCCGATCACCCAGTCGGCGGGCAGGCCGGCCCGGAAGCGGTCGGCGCTCGTCGTGTTGGCCAGCAGCCACCGCGTCAGGAGCTCCCGGTGCCGCGGGGCCAGGACGTCGCCGAGCACGAGCCGCCCGTATGTCCGCCCGATCGCCCGCGGGCTGGTCGTGTCGGTCACCCGCGAGGGCTCGGCCGAGTTCAGCTCCGGCTCCCACCGGTCGAGGCGCGTCGTACGGTCCCCTACGGAACGGCAGAAGGCGGTGACCGCGGTGGGGCCGCCCAGCTCGCGCAGCAGAAGGTTGGCGGCGGCGTTGTCGCTCTGGGCGATGGCCGCGGAGCACAGCTCGGCCACCGTCAGCCCGCCGGCGATGTTCTCGGGCCGCTCCGTCACCGTGCCGCCGCCCGCGGACGTGACGTCCTCCTGCGTGTAGTGGATGCGCCGGGCGAGGAACTGGCCGTCGCGGTCCAGGTCCCGCATCACGGCAGCCACGGCGGGGGTCTTGAACAGCGAGCACAGGGGGAACAGCTCGTCCGCGCGGTACAGCACCGTCCTGCCGGTGGCCGTGTCTCGCGCGTACGCCCCCAGCCGCGCGCCGTACTCGCGCTCGAGCCCGCGCAGCTGCCGGACGACCTCGCCGTCCCTGCCGTCCCCGCTGTTCCCGCCGCGTGACGCCGCACGCGCCGCGCCCGCGGGCAGGGCCGCGGTCAGCGCCGCCCCCGCTCCCAGAGTCAGTACTGCTCGACGGGTCCGTTCCACGTCGGCTCTCCTCTTCCCTTGACGATCACGTGGCGACGAAGACGCCAAAGATGATCAATCCGGTTCCGTCCGGCCGCCCGTTTCAGTCCGTACCGTCGAAGCGCCAGGCCTGGATGTCGCGGTAGTGGATGGGTCCCGGGCCGCGGCCCGTGTTGCTGCCGACGAGGTGGAGCCGCTGGGTCTGCCACGGGCGGCCGGTGAACGAGGCGAGCCCGGCCGCCGCCTCCACCGCGCTGGTGCGGTCGTTGCGGCGGGAGCGGGCCAGCGTCAGATGGGGGCGCAGGGGCCGCTCCTGGAAGTCGATGCCGCACGCGCGGACCGTCGCGCGCACGTCGGTGGCGAGGAGGTGCAGTGCGTCGAGCTCTCCGTCGATTCCGGTCCACAGGACCCGTTCGTCGAAGTGTCCGCCGCCGCGCAGTGACAGCTTCAGGGGCCGCCGGGCCGCCGCGAGGTCCGCGAGCGGCTCCTTGAGGAGCGGAACGGCGGCGACGGGGAGCTCGCCGAGGAAGGCCAGGGTGATGTGCCAGTCCTCGATGCGGTTCCAGCGCATGTCCGGGTACGCGGCGTAGGCGGGCCGCAGCCGCTCGGCCAGCTCTTCCTTCGCGTCGTCGGGCGGGGCGAGCGCTATGAACACGCGGACCGTCTCGGCCTGGATCTTTTCGTTCACGAGGGACTTCGTACCGTGTCCGGGCGGGTCCAGTCACCTTTGCGTTCCCTGCGCGCGGTGAGGCAGCGGACGGCAAAAGGAAGGGCAAGGAGGTCACCGACTCCTTGCCACGCTCAACATATAGCGCACCGGGGGCCTTGCGGCAAGACCCCGCTCGTGCCGCAGAATCGCCCATCGAACCTGGAATCTGCGGAAGTTGGGGTTGTTCACGTTGCGTGTGTTGTTGTCGACGTACGGGTCGCGCGGAAGTGTCGAGCCGATGGCGGGTCTCGCGGTCGCCTTGCGGGAGCTCGGCGCGGAGGTGCGGGTGTGTGCGCCGCCGGATGCGGAGTTCGTCGAGCGGCTGGCCGGGGTCGGTGTGGAGATGGTGCCGGCCGGGCAGCCGGTCGGTCCGATGGTGCACTCGGTGACGCCGGGTTCGGCGGTGGGGCTGGCGCAGCGCGTGGCCGACCTGATGGGCGCGCAGTTCGAGACGGTCGCCGCGGCGGCCGTGGGGTGCGACGCGCTGGTGGCGACGGGCCCGTTGCCGGCCGTGACCGGCGCGCGGTCGGTGGCCGAGAAGCTGGGCATCCGCTACGTGCACGCGAGCCACCAGCCGGTCGCCCTGCCGTCGCCCCACCGGCGGCCGCCCGCGCGGCGGGGCCGGCCGTTGCCGCCGGGGGTGAGCGACAACCGGGCGCTCTGGGAGCTGGACGCGCGGATCGCGAACGAGATGTTCGCCGAGGAGCTGAACGGCCGACGGGCTTCGTTCGGCCTGCCGCCGGTGGACAACGTCCGCGACTACGCCTTCACCGACCGGCCGTGGCTGGCCACGGACCCGGTCCTGGACCCCTGGCAGACGACGGACCTCGACGTGGTGCAGACCGGCGCCTGGATCCGGCCCGACGAACGCCCGCTCCCCGCCGGCCTGGAGGCGTTCCTGGACGCCGGCGCACCACCGGTCTACGTCGGCCTGGGCAGCACGCCCGTCGGCGCCCCGGAGGAGTTCGCGCGGACGGCCGTCGACGCGGTGCGCGCGCAGGGCCGCCGCGTGGTCCTCTCCCGCGGCTGGGCCGGCCTGGACCGGGTCGACGACCGGGACGACTGCTTCGTCGTCGGCGAGGTCAACCAGCAGGCGCTGTTCCGCCGGGCGGCCGCCGTCGTGCACCACGGCAGCGCGGGCACCACGACCACCGCCACCCGGTCCGGCACGCCCCAGGTGGTCGTACCCCAGGGAGGAGACGCACCGTACTGGGGCAGCCGGGTCGCCGACCTGGGCATCGGGACCGCCCACGACGGCCCGTCCCCGACCACCGGGTCCCTGTCGCTCGCCCTCGAGGCCGCCCTGACGCCCGAGACCGGCGCACGGGCGACGGCCGTGGCCGCCGGGCTCCGTACCGACGGGGCGACGGTCGCCGCGAAACTGCTGCTCGACGCCGCCGGCTGATCCACGCCGCGATCCCGGCGCGGCGCACCGCCCCGGGCGGCTTTTGTATCGGGCGGGTATCAGGGAACGCTTGGTCGTCCATCGAATGAGTGCGCCGGGGCCGTGGCGGACGGCCACGCCCGATGCCTGCCATATCGTTCCTTTCAGGTCCCGCCCGCGCCTGGGCGCGGACGGGACCTGCCCGTTTCCCACGACCGTCCGAACAGGAGCCCTCCGCCCGTGTCCTCGTCCGTCCCGCCCCCGGCACCGGCTCCTGCGCCGCCCGTTCGCGTGCTGCTGGTGGAGGACGACGACCTGATGCGCCGCTCCTTCACCGTCGCCCTCGAGCGCTACGGCTACCGGATGAAGACGGCGGCCGACGGGCTGGCGGGGCTGGAGCTCTTCCGCGAGGAGAGCTTCGACCTGCTCATCCTGGACGTGATGCTGCCCGGCCTCGACGGGATCGGCCTGTGCCGCAGGGTCCGGGAGACCAGTCTGGTGCCGGTCCTCATGATGTCGGCCCGCGGCGACGGGCTCGACGTCGTCGCCGGTCTGGAAGCCGGCGCGGACGACTACGTGGTCAAACCCGTGGACACCTACGTGCTCGTGGCCCGCATCCGTTCGCTGCTGCGGCGGGCGACCTACGCGCCCGCGCCCGCACCCGCCCCGGAACCCGGCCGGGCGACCGGCGACGACGGGCCGCCACCGTCCGCGGGGGAGACGCTGGTCTTCGGGGACCTGACCATCGACACCGGCGGCCTGGAGGTCTTCGTCGCCGGAAGCCCGGTGGCGCTGACCCCGACGGAACTGAAGCTGCTGCTGGCGTTCGCCGCCCACCCGGGCATCGTGCTGGAGCGCCACACCCTGCTGCGGGACGTGTGGGACTACGGATGGGACGGCGACAGCCGCGTCGTGGACCTGTGCGTGCAGCGACTGCGTAGGAAACTCGGCCGCGACAGGATCGAAACGGTCCGCGGCTTCGGCTACAAGCTCAGGCGATGAGGCCGGTGCGCCCGTTCCACCGGCTCCGGCCGGCCCGCGTGTCCCTGCGCTGGAAGATCGCCGCACTGGCCGCGGCCACGGCGTTCCTGGTCGTGGCGGCCGTGGGCGTCCTCGTGCACGTGTGGACCGCACAGGACATCCGCAGCCGGGCCGAAGCCCAGGCCTTCAACACCGTGTACTCCGCCATGGCCACGTACCGGCGCACCGGCACGCTGATCGACGGCGCCGAGCTCGATCCTGCCGAGCTGCCCGCCACACTGCGCCGGCCCGCCGACGGCGTCCGGCACGTCGCCCACGACGGGCACGTCGAAGGCAACGTGGGGCCCAGCGCCTGGGCCGCCCAGCGCACCGGCGGGCCGGACAGCCCGGTGCTCGCCGTCCGGGTCAACATGAGCTCGGAACTCCACGAGCTGCAGCAGCTCGACGTCAGCATGGCGCTGGCCTCGATGGTCGCGCTCGCGGCGGCCGCGCCCCTCGCGGTCTACGGAGCCGGGCTGCTCGCCCGCAGGCTGCGGCGGGTCTCCGAAACCGCGGGCCGGATCTCCGCCGGGGACCTGGACGCCCGGACCGGGCCCACCGAAGGCGGCGACGAGGTGGCCGACATCGCCGCCACCGTCGACCTGATGGCCGACAGCCTCAGCCGACGGCTGCGCACCGAGCGCCAGTTCACCGCGGATGTGGCCCACGAGCTGCGCACCCCCGTCGGCGGTCTGCTGGCCGCCGCCGACCTGCTGCCCCGCGGTGAGACGGAGGATCTGCTGCGGGCCCGGGTGCGGGACCTGCGCGGGCTGGTCGAGGACCTCCTGGAGATCTCCCGGCTCGACGCCGGCGCCGAACGGCCGGTGCGCGACCGTGTCCCGCTCGGCGCGGTCGTCTCCGAAGCGGTGGCGCGCACCGGCCTCGACACGGAGGTCACCGTCACCGCTGCCGCCGACCCCACCCCCCAGGGCCCCCGGGCCGCCCGGGCCGGGGAGACGGTGGAGACCGATCCGCGCCGCCTCGAACGGATCGTCGGCAACCTCGTCGTCAACGCCCACCGGCACGGAGACACCCCGGTGCGGGTCACCGTAGAGAGCCGGACGGTCGTCGTGCGCGACCACGGCCCCGGCTTCCCCCGGGACCTGCTCCTCGACGGCCCGCGCCGCTTCCACACGGGCGGCACGGGCCGCGGCTCGGGCCACGGCCTGGGCCTGACCATCGCCCTCGGCCAGGCCCGGCTCCTCGGCGCCGAACTGCGTTTCGAGAACGCCCCGGAGGGCGGCGCGGTCGCCACCCTCCGTCTGCCGGCCTGACCACCGGCCCCCTACACGACCGATACGAAGCGGAGCGGACGCCGATACGCGGCGGCCCGGACCCCGATACGTTCCCCGGACACCCTTCGAAGTGCACCTTTCCGCACCCGAGGAGGAGTCCTTCGTGACCGCCGACCCCTTTGCCCCGCACCCGCTGCACACGACGACCGGGGCCGCGGCCGCCACCACCGAGCTGTCGAAGGTCTACGGCAGCGGTGACACCCGCGTCGTCGCCCTGGACCGGGTCAGCATCGCCTTCGGGGAGGGCGAGTTCACCGCCATCATGGGCCCCTCCGGCTGCGGCAAGTCCACCCTGATGCACTGCGCCGCCGGTCTCGACTCCTTCAGCTCCGGGTCCGTCCGCATCGGCACCACCGAACTGGGCACCCTCGACGACCGGCAGCTCACCCGGCTGCGCCGCGACCGGATCGGGTTCATCTTCCAGGCCTTCAACCTGATGCCGACGCTGACCGCGCTGGAGAACATCACGCTGCCGCTGACCATCGCCGGCCGCCGGCCCGACCGGCAGTGGCTGGACCGCGTGGTCTCCATGGTCGGACTGGCCCAGCGCCTCGGCCACCGACCGGGACAGCTGTCCGGCGGGCAGCAGCAGCGCGTCGCGGTGGCCCGCGCCCTCGTGTCCCGTCCCTCGATCATCTTCGGCGACGAGCCCACCGGCAATCTCGACTCCCGGTCCGGGGCCGAAGTCCTCGGCTTCCTGCGCGACTCGGTGCGCGAGCTGGGCCAGACCGTGGTCATGGTCACTCACGACCCCGTCGCCGCAGGCTACGCGGACCGCGTGGTCTTCCTCTCCGACGGGCGCCTGGTCGACGAGATGAGCCGTCCCACCCCGGACCGGGTGCTGGACCGGATGAAGGAATTCGACACCCGCTCGCGCACCAGCTGACCCCCGGGACCAGCACGAGCCCCGTGCACCAGCCGCCCTTCCGCCCGCTCGCCCCAGCCGAGCCCGCCTCCTCCAGGATCCGCATCCCCATGCTCCGTACCGCCCTGCGCAACGTGTTCGCGCACAAGGCCCGTCTCCTGATGACCGTGTTCGCGGTCATGCTCGGGGTCACCTTCGTATCCGGCAGCCTCGTCTACGGCGACAGCCTCCACCGCGCCGCCACCGCCCGGGCGACCGACGGCTACGACCGCATAGCCGTCAGCGTCTTCCCCGACGACTCCCGGGACTCCCCGAACCACCGCGGCGGGCCGGCCGGCATCGACGCCGGCACCGTGAACACCCTGGCCGAGGTCCCCGGCGTCGCCGTCGCCGCGGGCCGCCTCACGGGTTTCGCGGCCGTCGCCGACCGGGAGGGCCGGCTGCTCGGTCACGGCCCGTCCCACAAGGGAGGCAACTTCGCCCCGCGAGCGGCCGGCACGGACCCCGCCCACCGCTTCGTCCAGGGTTCCGGCCCGGCCGGCGCCGGCACCATCGCCCTCGACGAGACCACCGCCGCGAAGGGCGGCTTCCGCGTGGGCGACACCGTACGCGTCGGCACGAACCAGGGCGCCGCCTCCTACACCCTGAGGGGGATCTTCCGCACCGACGGGACCACGCTGCCCGCCGGGGGCAGCCTGACGCTGTTCGACGACGCCACCGCGCAGCGGCTCTTCCTCCAGCCCGGCCGCTACCAGAGCGTGGACATCACGGCCGCACCCGGCACCGACGCGCAGCAGCTCCTCGGCCGGATCGAATCGGTGCTGCCCCAGGGCACCGGCGCGGCCACCGGGGCCCAGCTCGCCCGGATCCAGGCGAACCTCGCCACCAACGACAGCGACACCATGAGCCAGATCCTGCTCGGTTTCGCCGCGGTCGCCCTGTTCGTCGCCACCTTCCTCATCTCCAACACCTTCACCATGCTCGTCGCCCGGCGCACCCGGGAGCTGGCCCTGATGCGGGCCGTCGGGGCCTCGCGCAAGCAGGTGCGCCGCATCCTGCTGACCGAGTCCCTGCTCGTCGGCGCGGTCGCCTCCGCGGCCGGCCTCGCCGCGGGCACCGGGGCCGCGGCCCTGCTGCAGACCCTCTTCGCCCCGGCCGACGCCCCGGCCGGCCCGCTGGTGCTCACCCCGGGCACCGTGGTCACGTCCCTGCTGGTCGGCACCGCCCTGCCCACGGTCGCCGCCTGGCTGCCGATCCGCCGGGCCATGGCCATCCCGCCGGTCGCCGCGCTCAGCGCGGCCGAGCCCGCGGCGCCCGCGCGCACCGGCTCCCTGCGCACCGGTTTCGGCGCCGCGCTGCTGGTCACCGGTATCGCCGCGGCCGTGTACGGGGCCCTCACCACGGGCCGGGACTCCCGGACCGTCATCGGCCTCGGCGCGGCCCTCACCCTGACCGGGACGATCGTCCTGATCCCGCTGCTGGCCCGGCCGTTCGTCGCCCTGGTCCGGCCGCTGCTGACCCGCCTCCACCCGGTGTACGGCAGCCTCGCCGCCCGCAACACCGTGCGCGACCCGCGCCGTACGGGCGCCACGGCGGCCGCGCTCGCCATCGCCCTCACCCTCGCCTCGGGGCTGTCCGTCCTCGGGGCCTCCGCCGCCCAGTACCTCGACCGGGCGACCACCCACGACTTCACCGCCGACTACCTGGTGAAGCCCGCCGAGGGCGGCATGCGGATGACCCCCGACACCGCTGCGGCTCTGAGGAAGGTGCCCGGCGCCGCGGTCAGCCCGCTCAACCAGTCCACCGCATACCGGCTGGCAGGAACCCCCTCCGTGCTGACCGGCGTCGACCCCACCACCATCGGCCGGCTGCTGCGCTACGACGTGGTCGAGGGCTCCCTCGACCGCCTCGCCGACGGCCAGATCGCCGTGGCCGAGTTCAAGGCGAGGCAGGCCGGCTGGCGCGTCGGTCAGACCCTGCCCCTGCAGCGTGAGGACGACGCGCGGGGCAGCGTCACCATCGGCGCCGTCTACCGGGCGGACGAGCAGAGCAACCTGCTGCCCAGCATCACCGCCCCCGACTCCCTCGTCGCCCGCTACGACTCCACCCCGCACACCGCGGGAATCCTCGTCGGCACGGCCGGCGGACCCGGCCGGACCGCACGCGCCGACGTCGCCCGCGCCCTCGGCGACAACCCCGCCCTGGCCGTCCTCGACCAGGCGGGCATCCGGGCCCAGGACAGCGGGTCCATCGGCGACCAGCTCAACGTCTTCTACGCCCTGCTGAGCATGGCCCTGGCGATCGCCGCGCTGGGCATCGCCAACACCCTCGCGATGTCCGTCCTCGAACGCCGCAAGGAGATCGGCACCTTGCGCGCCCTCGGTGTGGACCGCGCCGGTGTGAGCCGGATGATCCGCCTCGAGGCCCTGGTCCTCGGCGGGCTCGGCGCGACGCTCGGCACGATCCTGGGCGTCTTCCTGGGCTGGGCGCTCGGCCGCACCCTCCAGGAAAGCGTCGCGGGCTACGCCCTGGTCCTTCCCTGGGGCCGGCTCGCCCTCGGCGTGCTCGTCGCCCTGGCGGGCGCGCTGGCCGCCTCGCTCTGGCCGGCCCGCAGGGCCGCCCGCGTCGACATCCCGGCGGCTACGGCACCCGCCTGAGCCCGATCACCAGGCCGATCAGGCCTGCGCTCCACCAGCCGCCGTGCGCACCCGTGAAGAAGCCGATCACGAGGTAGTGCGGGATGGCGAGCAGCCACCACTTCACCAGGACCAGGCCCCGTGAGAGGCGCTCGGGGTAGGCGATGTCCAGCCGGGCCGGGTAGCCGGGTTCGGGTCCGAGGCCGAACGGCGGGTACCGGTCGGTGCCCAGGACGCCGCTCGCCCCTTCCGTCATCCCGGCTGCGCGCACCGCCCTCCACTCGGGCGGACCCCGAGGGCGAGCACATCGGGCGGGAACGGTGTACTCCTGTGCGCCCCCCTGTGCTCCTTCGACGGTGCGGGCCGCTCCGCTTACGGTTCCGGGCCATGAGTGGATACGCGAAGGAACCGGCCACCCAGACAGAAATCAGCACCCGGGACTTGCCTCCCTCCGACCGGTGGTCCACGACCCCCGTCATACCGGCCCCGGTCTGCCGCTTCGAGAACTTCCTCGGCGAGGAACGCGCCGCCGGCCTGCTGGCGTACGCGATCTCCCGGCAGCCCGAATTCAACGCGGGAACGGTCCTGGACCCCCTGTCGGGCCAGGTCTCCCACAAAGGTCGCAGCTCCCTCGTCCTCCCCGTGACCAGCTCCGTCTTCAGCCGGCACCTCGCCGACTGCCTGCCCCTGGTCCAGGAGGTCCTCGGCCACCAGGCCGCGCTCGCGCAGACCCTGACGGTCCTGACGGCGCACGGGGAAGGAGGGCACTACGGCATCCACACCGACGCCTCTCGGGTCCGCGACGTCAGCACGGCCGTCTCGGCCGTGTACTACCTCCACCGCAGGCCCCGTGGATTCGACGGCGGCCAACTCCGCTTGTACGACACCCAGTTCCACGAGAGCGGACCGCAGCCGGGGGAGACCTACCGCACCATCGAACCCGAGCACGACACCATCGTGTTCTTCCCGGCCAGCGCCTTCCACGAGGTGGTGCCGTCCACCTGCCCCAGCGGCCGGTTCGAAGACCACCGGTTCACGCTCACGACGTGGATCAGCGGCCCCGAGTCCGCGCCGGCGACTCCCGGCACCCCGTTCCGGATCTGGCAGTGGATGGCCCGGGCGGCCGAACACACCCGCCCGCTCGCGGACGTCACGCGCGATCACGACGGCGCCAACCCCATCGCCCTCCCGGCCGCCGACCCCGGCACCCGGCTCACCCTTCCGGCACCCCGCACGTCGCTGTGAACGGGCTCTCCTGAAGGGCCTCCCGAACTCGGCCGACCGGTCACCGGCGCCCGGTCGGGACCGACGGGTCAGGCCCGCCCGGTCAGATATCCGCCCATCGAGGTGAAGTACTCGGCCGCGGGCAACTCGCGGCCGTCCTCGGTCCGTACGCGCGTGATGGCCAGCCCGTGGTTGCGGCCGGTCCGGGCGTCGGCGCCCGCGACGATCACCACGCCCTCGCCCTCGCGGTAGAAGATCCGGCCGGGCGTGCCGCCGTACCGGCCCTCGGACACGCAGGCGGACAGGACCTCGAGGCGCTTGCCCTTGTGGAAGGTGAAGGCGCTCGGGTACGGCTCGGACTGGGCCCGGACCAGCCGGTCCAGGTCCTCCGCGGGCCAGGACCAGTCGATGCGGCTGTCCTCGAGGGACCGCTTGTGGAAGAAGCTCGCCCGGGACCGGTCCTGCCGGGTGAACTCCGTCCGCCCGGAGGCGATGAGGTCGAGGGCGCCGACGGTGACCGGGGCGATGAGGTCGACGGTCCGGTGGAAGAGGTCGGTGGCGGTGTCCGTCGGCCCCACCGGTACCGATTCCTGCCGCACGATGTCCCCGGCGTCGAGTTCGTCGTTCATCATGTGCGCGGTGACGCCCACTTCGGTCTCGCCGTTGATCAGCGCCCAGATGAGGGGCGAGAAGCCGGCGTACTTCGGCAGCAGCGAGTCGTGCACGTTCAGCGTGCCGTGGCGGGGGAGCCCGAAGACCCGCGGGGGCAGCCACGTCCGCCAGTTGTTGGCGACGATGACGTCCGGGTCGGCCTCCTTGAGGCGCTGGAACAGCTCGTCGTCGTCCGGACGGTTGCGGAGCAGGACCGGGACGCCGTGCTCTTCGGCGAGGTCGGCGACGGAGTCGCTCCAGATCTTCTCGTAGGCGTGCTCGCTCTTCGGGTGCGTCACCACCAGCACCACGTCGTGCTCGGAGTCCAGGAGGGCTTGCAGGGTGCGGTGCCCCCAGGTCTGGTAACCGAACATGACGACCCGCATGGGTTCCTCCTCAGGACAGGGACTGATTGAGGTTGAGTAAAGCAAGGCTTGCCTAAGTTGACAACGGCGCCTGCTTTTCCGGGAGTTGACGATCACTCCGCTCACATCCGTGCGATCTGCCTATCGACAGCTCCGTGGTGATCAGCTTAGCCTTACCTAAGTTTCGGTCGCGTCTCCGTCGGCATGCCCGGTTTTCCCGCCTTCCCGATGCCCGACCGACCGCCTTGCCCGCCCGGCACGGCGGCTGCCCTCGCACGATGGGAGTGACATGGCACAGGCTCGTCCTGGCGACCCCCCGCTGATCCACGACCTCATAGGAATCGGCTTCGGCCCGTCCAACGTGGCCATGGCGATCGCGGTCGGCGAGCACAACGCACGCGTCGGCAGGGAGGAAGTGATCACCACTCACTTCTTCGAGCAGCAGCCGCGCTTCGGCTGGCACCGGGGCATGCTCATCGACGACGCCACCATGCAGGTGTCCTTCCTGAAGGACCTGGTGACGCTCCGGAACCCGGCCAGCGAGTTCAGCTTCCTGTGTTACCTCAAGAGCAGGGGGCGGCTGATCGACTTCATCAACCACAAGAACCTCTTCCCGCTGCGGGTGGAGTTCCACGACTACCTGGAGTGGTCCGCGGCCAAGGTCGACGACATGGTCTCCTACGGTCACGAGGTCGTGGGGGTCACGCCGGTCGTCCGCGAAGGAGTGGTGGACCACCTGGACGTGACGGTCCGGTCGGGGGAGGGGCTCGCGCTCCACCGGGCCCGCAACCTCGTCATCGGCACCGGCCTGCGTCCCCTGATGCCGGAGGGCGTGGAACGCACCGACCGCATCTGGCACAACTCCGATCTCCTGACGAAGGTCGACGCCCTGAAGGGCGCCGACCCCTCCCGGTTCGTCGTCGTGGGCGCGGGGCAGAGCGCCGCCGAGAACGTCGCCTACCTGCACCGCCGCTTCCCGCAGGCCGAGGTCTGCGCCGTCTTCTCCCGGTACGGCTACAGCCCCGCCGACGACAGCGGCTTCGCCAACCGGATCTTCGACCCGGAGGCGGTCGGCGAGTTCTTCACCGCGCCCGAGAACGTCAAGCGCAAGCTGATGGACTACCACCGCAACACGAACTACTCCGTGGTGGACATCGACCTGATCGACGAGCTGTACCGGCAGATGTACCAGGAGAAGGTCCTCGGCACCGAGCGCCTGCGCTTCCTCAACGTCTCGCGGCTGACGGGCGTCACGGAGACGCCGGCCAGGGTCCACGCCACCGTGCAGTCCTTGGTCACCGGCGAGGAGACGCTCCTCGACGCGGACGTCGTGGTCTTCGCCACCGGCTACCGTCCCGCCGACCCGCTCGGCCTCCTCGGCGAGGTCGCCGACCACTGCCTGCGCGACGACGAGGACCGCGTCCGCGTCGAGCGCGACTACCGCATCGCGACCGACCCGGGACTGCGCTGCGGCATCTACGTGCAGGGCGGTACGGAGCACACGCACGGCATCACGTCGTCCCTGCTGTCCAACACCAGCATCAGGGTCGGTGAGATCCTCGACTCGCTCCTCGACCGGGGCCTCAAGTCCGATGCCGACGAGGTGCGGACCGTGGCCGACGGAACGGGCAGCACAGCCCGCTAGGCGCGGACCTGTGCGGTCCGTGCACTGCCGCCTGGTGGCCCGTGCCACCGGCGACGTTTCGCCGGTGGAGCGAAGGGATAACGTACAGCGACATGGGCACGACTACAGTGCAGCGCCCCGCGCCCAGGGGCGCAACGGAGGCCCGCCGACGCCGGGTTGTGGGGTCCTTGGCCCTCCTGTTGATCCTCCTGACCGCCGTGGTGGTGTCTTTGGCCGTCGGCGCCCGCGCGCTCGGTCCGGCCGACGTGTGGTACGGGCTGACGGCGGAGCCGGATCCGGACCGGCGGCTCACCGAGATCAGGCTCATCGTGCAGACCGTACGCGTGCCCAGGACGGTCCTGGCGGTCGTGGCGGGCGTGGCCCTCGGCGTCGGCGGGGCGTTGATCCAGGGGTACACGCGCAACCCGATCGCCGACGCGGGCCTGCTCGGGGTGAACGCGGGCGCCTCGTTCGCGGTGGTGACGGTGATCGCCGCGTTCGGGTTCGCCGACCCGTTCCAGTACGTCTGGTTCGCCTTCCTGGGGGCGGCGGTCGCCGGTGTGGTCGTGTTCGGACTGGCGAGCATCGGCCGGGGGGCCGGCAACCCCCTGACGCTCGCCCTGGCCGGGCAGGGGATCACCGTGTTCCTGGCGGCGATGACCACGGCGGTCGCGCTGTCGGACAAGGCCTCGCTGAACGCTCTGCGCTTCTGGAACGCGGGCTCCGTGGCCGGGGTCGGATTCGACGTCATCTGGCCGGTGACGGCGTTCATCGCCGTCGGGCTGGTGCTGGCCCTGACCACGCTGCCGGCCGTGAACCTGCTCAACCTGGGCGACGACGTGGCGCGCGGGCTGGGCGTGAACATCGCGCTGAGCCGGACCGTCGGCATCATCGCCATCACCCTGCTGGCGGGAGCGGCGACGGCGGCGTGCGGACCCATCGCCTTCCTCGGTCTCATGGTGGCCCACGTGGCCAGGTACCTGACCGGGCCGGACTACCGCTGGCTGGTGCCCTACGCGGGTCTGCTCGGCGCCGTCGTCCTCCTGGTCTGCGACATCGCGGGGCGACTGCTGGTGCGGCCGGGCGAGTTGGACGCCGGTGTCGTGGTGGCGCTCCTGGGCGCCCCCTTCTTCGCGGTGCTGGTGTGGCGCGGAAAGTTCAAGAGCGCGTGAACGGGGCCGACGTGGAAGTCGTAAGAGTCGTGGAAGCAGTGAAGGCGCCGGTGGCGCCGGGCGTCCGGCTCGGCCGGGTCTCGTTCGTGTGGCGGCCGTGGATGGTGCTCGCCACCCTGTTGCTGGCGGCGGCGACGTTCCTGGTGTTCTGCCTGTCCATCGGCGTCGGGGAGTTCCCCATCGGCCTGCCCCAGGTGATCGCCACGATCCTCGGCCGCGGCGAGCAGGTGGACGAGTTCGTGATCATGGACTTGCGGATGCCACGGGCCCTGGCCGGGTGCGTCGTGGGCATCGCGCTGGGGGTGTCCGGGGCGATCACCCAGTCCGTCGCGCGCAATCCGCTGGCCAGCCCCGACATCCTGGGAATCACCGGGGGCGCCGGCGCGGTCGCGGTGTTCCTGGTGACGGTGTCGGGCGGGACCGCCGCGGCGGTCGTCAGCTCCGTCGGCCTGTCGGGGGCGGCGCTCGCGGGCGGTCTCGGCACGGGGCTCCTCGTGTACTTCCTGGCGTGGCGGCGCGGGATCGACGGCTTCCGGCTCATCCTCATCGGCATCTCGGTCAGCGCCGTGATGGAGGCCGTCACGACCTGGCTGCTGGTCCGGGCCGACATCAGGGACGTGGCCCGGGCCCAGGCGTGGCTGATCGGCTCGCTGGACAACCGGTCGTGGGACGACATCCGGGTGGCGATCTGGTGCACGCTCGCGCTGATGGTCGTCGTGGCGTGCGCCGCGTTCCAGTTCAAACCGATGCACCTGGGCGACGAGGTGGCCGCGGGCCTGGGCGTGCGGTACTCGGCCGTCCGGGCGGTCCTGCTGCTGTGCGCGGTCCTGCTCGCCGGCGTGGCGGTGAGCGCGGCCGGCCCGGTTCCGTTCGTCGCGCTGGTCGCGCCGCAGGTGGCGATGCGTCTGCTGAGGTGTCCGACGCCGCCGATGGTGGCCTCCGGCATCGTGGGGGCCCTGTTGCTGACCGGCGCGGACCTGGTCGCCCGTACGGCGCTGCCGATCACCCTCCCGGTGGGCGTGGTCACCGCCGCGATCGGCGGCCCCTTCCTGGTCCACCTCCTGGTGCGGGCGAACCTCCGTTGACCGACTCGTATGCAGGCACGTCTAGTTCAGGGGGACTCGTGGCCGTATCGCACATCGCCGGGATCCAGTCCGGAAGTGAGGAGACCTCACGGCTGGCGGCCAGGGGGGTCACGGTCGGGTACGGCGGCCGGAGCGTCATCGACGACCTCCACGTGGCGATCCCGCCCGGGGTGATCTCCACGATCATCGGCTCCAACGGCTGCGGGAAGTCGACCCTGCTGCGGACCCTCTCGCGGCTGCTCAAGCCGACGAAGGGGTCGGTCGTACTGGACGGCGAGGACATCGCCACGCTCAGGACCCGGGACGTGGCGAAGAAGCTCGGCCTGCTGCCGCAGGCGCCGGTCGCGCCGGACGGGCTCACGGTGGCCGATCTGGTCGCCAGGGGGCGCCATCCGCACCAGAGCTGGCTGCGCCAGTGGTCCTCGGACGACGCCGCCGTCGTGGAGCGGGCGCTGGCCATGACCGGGGTGTCCGACCTGGCCGACCGCCCGGTCGACGCGCTGTCCGGGGGACAGCGCCAGCGCGTCTGGATCTCGATGACGCTGGCCCAGGGCACCGACCTGCTCCTCCTGGACGAGCCGACCACCTTCCTGGACCTGGCGCACGCGATCGACGTGCTCGACCTCGTGGACGACCTGCACGAGTCGGGCTGCACCGTGGTCATGGTGCTGCACGACCTCAACCTGGCCACGCGCTACAGCGACAACCTCATCGTGATGAAGGCCGGGTCGATCCTGGCGCAGGGGCACCCGCGGGACGTGATCACCGCCGAACTGCTGCACGAGGCGTTCGGGCTGCGGGCCGAGGTGATCGACGATCCGGTGGGTGACCGGCCGCTGATCGTGCCGATCGGCCGCACCCACGTCCGGCTCGGGCGGCGCGACTAGATTGGACAAAAATCCGGTTCAAGTAAGGCTAGGCTAGCCTCACTTGAGCGCGATACGGTTTGCCTGCCCTCGGGCGGGGGTGCAGTGGACGGCCCGAAAGCAAGGGATTGCGGATGCTTCTCCATCGAACGACTCGTACGAATTCCTGGGGGCGGCTGACGGCGGTACTGTCCGCCGCGGCCCTCGGCGTCGGCCTCCTGGCCGGATGCGGTTCCGACGCGAAGGACCGGTCCGACACGAAGGGCGACGGCGCCCCGGCTGCCGCGGCCGGCACTTTCCCGGTCACCGTGGAGCACGCGTTCGGGTCCACGAAGGTCGCCAAGACGCCTCGGCGGGTCGTCTCCGTGGGCTACACCGACGACCAGGCCATCCTGGCGTTCGGCATCAAGCCGGTCGGCATGGTCGACCAGTACCCGAACCCGCCGGGCACCAGCCCGGACATCAACACCCAGTGGCCCTGGGTCAAGGACAAGTGGGGCGACACCCGCCCCGAGGTCGTCATGAACAACGGCGACACCGGACCGAACTACGAGAAGATCGCCGCCCTACGGCCGGACCTGATCATCGCGGTCTACTCCGAGATCGACCAGGCCGCCTACGACAAGCTCTCCAAGATCGCCCCGACCGTGGGCCGCACCAAGGCCGAGAAGGAGCCGTTCAGCGCCCCCTGGCAGGACAATGCCGTCCACATCGCCAAGGCGCTGGGCCAGGAGGCCAAGGGCACCGAACTGGTGAAGGGCATCCAGGACAAGCTCGACGCGGCCAAGAAGGCCCACCCCGAGTTCGCGAACCAGACCGCCGTCGCGCTGTCCTGGTACAAGGACTCGGCGGCCCCCTTCACCTCCAGCGACGTCCGCGGGCGCCTGGTGACGGGCACCGGCTTCACGTACCAGACCGAGATCGACAAGATCGCTGACGGCAAGTTCTACACCACGCTGTCCCCCGAGCGCATGGACCTGATCGACGTCGACCGCATCTTCGTCATCAACGACAAGGCCGACACGGAGGCGCTCAAGAAGTTCGAGCTGTTCGCCAACCTGGCCGCGGTCAAGAACGGCAAGGTGTCGTACCTGCTGGACAGCGAGGGCCCGGCGGTCGGCGCGGCCATGTCCCAGGGCACCCTGCTGTCCCTGCCGTACGCGATCGACGAACTCGTCAAGTCGGTCGGCCAGGTGTGAGCACCACTGATACGCGCGTCGCCCCGTCGACCCTGCGCACGACGACCGGACGCGAGGCCACCCGCTGGGTCACGGCGCACTGCCGCGAAGTGCCCTGGCTGACGGCCGCCACCGTGCTCACCACGGTGGCCGGGGCGGCGCTCCAAGTACTCCCCCTGCTCCTGCTCGGCCGGGTCGTGGACGGGGTGGTCGCGGGCGCATCGCGCTCCATCCTGGTCACGACGGGGGTACTGATGGTGGTCGCCGCGCTGCTCGGTGCGGCGGCCACGGCCCTGTCGACCTACCTGGTCGGGCGGCTGGGCGCGGACCTCCTCGCGCGGCTTCGGGAAGGCGCCGTACGGGCGGTGCTGGGGATGCCGAGCGCACGCATCGAGCAGGTCGGCCGGGGAGACGTGCTGTCCAGGGTCGGTGACGACGTCGCCGTGCTCTCCAGGGGCATCCGCACGGCCGTCCCCACGGTGTTCTCGGCGGGCGTGCTCGTCGTCATCGCCACGCTCGGCATGTTCGGCCTGGACTGGCGGCTCGGCCTGGCCGGCGCCGGCGCGCTGCCCGCGTACGGGCTCGCCCTGCGCTGGTACCTGCCCCGCTCCGCGCCGCTCTACCGCAAGCAGCGGGCGGTCCAGGCCGACCGCGCGCAGGCGTTGATCAGCGGGCTCAACGGGATCGACACGGTCCGGGCGTACCGCCTGGAGGGGGCCGTCCGGGAGAAGGTCACCGACGAGTCGTGGCGGGTGCGCGAACTCGGCATCGAGGTGTTCCGGCTCTTCGGCCGGTTCGTCGGCCGGGAGAACCGCGCCGAGTTCATCGGACTGGTCCTGATCCTCGTGGTGGGGTACGCCCTGCTGGAGGCCGATGCCGCCACCCTGGGCGAGGTGTCGGCGGCACCGCTGCTGTTCCACCGGCTGTTCACCCCGCTGGGCTCCATCATGTTCACCTTCGACGAGGCGCAGAAGTCGGGCGCGAGCCTGACCCGGCTGGTCGGCGTGCTGGGGGAGGACGCGGAGGACCGGCTGGTCGGCGCCCCGGGCGTCGCACCGGCGGCCGACGTGCCCTACGCGGTGACGGTGGAGGGGCTCACGTTCCGCTACCCCGACACCGAGGAGCCGGTCCTGCGGGACGTCAACCTGACGATCCCGGCCGGGGGTTCGCTCGCGCTGGTGGGGGCGACGGGCGCGGGCAAGTCCACCCTGGCCGCGCTGATCGCGGGCATCGGGACCCCGCAGGCGGGGTCGGTGCGCATCGGGCCGACCGACCTCGCCGGTCTGGACGAGGCCGGGGCGCGGGCCCTGGTGAGCATCCTGACGCAGGAGACGCACGTGTTCTCCGGCCCGCTCGCCGACGACCTGCGGCTCGCCGCGCCGGAAGCCACCGACGCCGAGCTGATGGACGCCCTGCGCACGGTCGGCGCCGACGGGTGGGTCGAGGCGCTGCCGGGCGGCACGGCCACCCCGGTCGGCGAGGGCGGCGAGCGCCTGGACGTCACCAAGGTCGCCCAGATCGCCCTGGCCCGGCTGGTACTGGCGCGGTCCCCGGTGGTGGTGCTCGACGAGTCGACGGCGGAAGCGGGCAGCGAGGGCGCGGCCGAGCTGGAACGGGCGGTGCTCGCCGCGTGCGCGGGCCGGACCACGCTGTTCGTGGCGCACCGGCTGACGCAGGCGATGGCGGCGGACCGGATCGCCGTGCTGGACGCGGGGCGCGTCGTGGAGCACGGCACGCACAACGAGCTGGTGGCTCTGGGCGGCCGGTACGCGCGCCTGTGGCGGGCCTGGCGCGAGGGTAGCTAGCCCACCCTGATCCGGGTGGGCCACTGACAGACTGTGAAGGGGCGTTGAGTCTTCGATGACGGAACCGACCGCTCGTCTCGTGCGGCTTTCTCCCACGCGCCTGGCCGGCGTGCGCCGACGAACAGGCGACTACTCCGACAGGACCATCGCCCACGCGTGCGCCATCGGGCTGTCGTACTGGGCGACGGGCCGGAGTCCGTACGGCATGGAGCTCACCTCCGGCACCCTGTTCGCCGACGTCCTCGGGTGGGCCGGCAACGACGGCTCCGGGACGCCCGGTTGGGAGGTCGGCGAGGACGGCCGGAGCATCGCCGTCCCCGAAGACGTCCTGCCGGCCGACGCCCAGCTCGCGCTGGACGACCTGGCCGACTTCCCGGACCGGCCCCTCGGCAGCATCGGCCCGTCCAGCGTCGCGGCGCGGCTCGCGCGCCTGGCCGAATGGAATGACACCGGGGCGGACCGGGTCCGCCCGACCATCGTGGAGATGTTCCGCGAGCAGGCCCGGACCAGGCCCGACGCCGTCGCCGTCGTCGACGAGCACCGCTCGCTGACGTACCGTCAAGCAGCTGATTTATCGAGCCAGTTGGCCCACCATCTGATCGAACGCGGCATCACCGCCGAACAGGTCGTCGGCATCTCCCTGAGCCGCTCCGCCGACATGGTGATCGGACTGCTCGGCGTACTCCAGGCGGGGGCCGCCTTCGTCCCGCTCGACCCGCAGTGGCCGGCCGCGCGCCGGGCCGTCGTCATCGACGACGCCCGCGTCGTCCTGCAGCTGGGCGGCCCGGGCGAGCACGACCCGGGTGAACCACCGACCGTGGTCGTCGACCTCGGAGACTGGCGGTACGGCTCCTATCCGGGAGGCGGGACCGGGATCACCGCCCCCGGCGACGCGCTCGCCTACGTGATCTTCACGTCCGGTTCCACGGGCCGCCCCAAGGGTGCGATGATCCGGCACGAAGCGATCAGCGAGCGCCTGCTGTGGCAGGTCGACGAGATCCTGCGCTTCGGCCACGACGACGCGTCGCTGTTCAAGGCGCCGCTGTCCTTCGACATCTCCATCAACGAGATCTTCCTGCCCCTGGTGTCCGGCGGCCGGCTGGTGGTCCTGCGCCCCGGTGGCGAACGCGACCCGCACCACCTGCTCGGCGTGATCGCCGAGCAGCGCGTCACCTTCACCTACCTGGTGTCGTCCATGCTGGACGTGCTGCTGGAGATCGCGGGGGACTCCGGGCGGCTGGACAGCCTGCGGCACGTGTGGTGCGGCGGCGAGGTGCTGACCCCGGAGCTGTACGAACGGTTCCGCACCCGGCTCGACATACCCATGTACCACGGCTACGGCCCGGCCGAGACGACGATCGGCGTCTCGCACGTCATTTACCGGGGCGCGGCGGAACGCCTGTCGACATCGATCGGCAAGGCCAACCCCAACACCCAGCTGTACGTCCTGGACGAAGAACTGCGCCCGGTGCCGGTCGGGGTCGGCGGCGAGCTGTACGTCGGTGGGTTCCTCCTGGGGCGCGGATACGTGGGCGCGCCCGGCCTGACCGCCTCCCGCTTCGTCGCCAACCCCTTCGCCGGGGACGGGTCCCGGCTGTACCGGACCGGCGACCTCGCACGGTTCGCCCCGGACGGGTCGCTGGACTTCCTCGGCCGGGCCGACAACCAGGTCAAGATCCGCGGCATGCGCCTGGAGATCGAGGAAGTCGAGGCGGGCCTCGCGGAACACCCCGCCCTACGGCACACCTGCGTCCTCGCGAAGAAGAACACGGCCGGCGGCACCTACCTCGTGGGGTACGTGATCCCGGCCGCCGGGAGCGAGGACCTGCGGGCGGACGAGGTCAAGGCGTGGGCCGCCGGGCACATGGTGGACTACATGGTGCCCGCCCACATCGTAGTGATGAAGGAATTCCCGCTCACCGCGAACGGCAAGCTCGACCGCGGCGCACTGCCGGAACCCGAGCTGGGCACGGGCTCGTTCGTCGCACCCGCCACCGAGAAGGAACGCCTGGTGTGCGCGGCCGTCGCGGCGCTGCTGCGCCTGGACGAGGTCGGCGTCGACCAGGACTTCTTCCAGCTCGGCGGAGACAGCCTCCTGGCCATCTCGCTGCTGAGCTCCCTGCGCACCGTGGGCCTCCACGTCACACCGCGGCAGATCTTCACCAACAGCGTCATCGGCGCGCTCGCAGCCGTGGCGAGCCGCGAGGGCGCGGCCGCCGTGGACCACGGCGACGTCGCGACCGGTTCCGTCGCGGGATCGCCCGTCGTGCGGTGGCTCGGCGAGACCACGGACGCCATCGACGGCTTCGTCCAGTCGGTGGTGCTGAACACGCCGGCGGACCTGACCGCCGAGGCCCTCGACGAGATCCTCGCCGCCGTGGTCGCACGGCACGACATGCTGCGCGCCCGGCTGGTGCGCGGCGACCGCTGGAGTTTCGACATCCCGGAGGCCGACGGGACCGCACCGGAGTGGCAGGAGGGCGGCGACCTGCCGCTCGACGCGTGCGTCAAGCTCGCCACCGCCGGACTGGACCCGGACAACGGGGTGATGCTGCGCGCCGTGTGGCGCCGCACGGCACGGCAGCTGGTCGTGGTCGTCCACCACGTGGTGATCGACGGCGTGTCCTGGCGGATCCTGCGGGAGGACCTCGCCACGGCATGGCAGCGGTTCGCCTCGGGCGCACCGGTCGAACTGCCGGCGGTGGGAACGTCGTTCCGGCGCTGGACGCAATTGCTGGAGCGCGCGGCCTTCGACGAGGACCGCGCCCACTACCAGCGACCCCTGCCGGGGGCGGACGCCCCGGTGGGCCGGCGCGCGCCGGCCGCGACCGACACCGTCGAGCGGGAGCGGGCGACCACCGTCTCGGTCGGCGCCGAGGTCACGGCCGCGCTGCTCGGCGAGGTTCCCGCCAAGTTCCACGCGGGCGTGAACGACATACTGCTGACCGCCCTCGCCGTCACCCTCGCCCGGTGGCGCCGCGACCTCGGGCAGGACCAGACGTTCGCGCACATCGAACTGGAGGGCCACGGCCGCGAAGGGCACCTCTTGGCGGACACGGCCGGGTTCGACCCCGAACTCTCCCGGACGGTGGGCTGGTTCACCACCCTCTTCCCTGTGACCGTGGACCCCGGACCGGCGGCCGACCTCACCGCGCCCGCGTACCTGGCCGCCGCCCTCAAGGCGGTGAAGGAAGACCTCGCCCGGGTTCCGGGCAACGGCCTCTCCTACGGCGTCCTGCGCTACCTGAGCGGCGGCACCGGGTCCGACGCGCCCGCGCCCCAGGTCCTGTTCAACTATCTGGGCCGCTTCGAGGCGGGAGCACCCGGAGACTGGGAACTCTGCGGCAGCACCGATCAGTTGGGGGAACGGCGCGACCCGCGGATGCGACTTCCGCGCGCCCTGGAGTTCAACGCCATCGCCGAACCGGCCTCGACGGCCGGCGCGTACGAGCTGACCACCACCATCTCCTGGCCCGAGGGGATGTTCACCGACGAGGACATCGCGACCATCGGCGGGTACTTCCGGGAGGCCCTGGCCGGGCTGGCCGCCCTCGACCACGGCGGCCACTCTCCCAGTGACTTCGGCCTGGTGGCGCTCACCCAGGCCGACGTCGACGACCTGGACGGCCCCGCACTGCGGGACGTCCTGCCGTTGACCCCGCTGCAGGAGGGCCTGTACTTCCACTCGGTCTTCGACGACGACTCCGCGGGCAACTACGTGGAGCAGCAGCTGCTGAGACTGGACGGGGAGGTGGACCCCGGCCGGCTCGCGGCGGCGGCCACCAGGCTGCTCTCGCTCTTCCCCAACCTCGCCGCCCGGTTCACGGCCCTCGCCGACGGCCGCGTGGTCTCCGTACTGGAAAGTGGAGCGGAGGCCCCGTTCACCACACTGGACCGCCCCGGCATCACCGACGAGGAGATCCGAGACCACGCCGAGCGGGACCGTCGCGCGGGGTTCGACCTGGCCACCGGCCCGCTCATGCGGTACACGCTCATCCGCGCGGGCTCCGGCCGCGACGTCCTGGTGCAGACCGTGCACCACATCATCGCGGACGGCTGGTCGGTGCCGCCGATGCTCCGCGCGCTGCTCGCCGAGTACCACGCACCGGGCACCGTGTACCCGCTCGGCGGCTTCGCCGACTACGTGCGCTGGCTCGCCGAGCGCGACGAGGACGAGAGCGACCGGGTGTGGCGCGAACAGCTCGCCGAGCTGTCCGGCCCTTCGCTGGTCGCCGAGGGGCACACGCCGTCCGACCGGTTCGCCGACACGGCCGTGGAGCCGCGGGACGACATCGACGAGGCCGCCCGGTCGGCCGGTGTCCCGCTGAGCGTGGCCGTGCACACCGCCTGGGCGGTGACGCTCGGCGGCGTCCTGCACGGCAGGGACGTCGTGTTCGGCTCCACGGTCTCCGGGCGCGACGCGGACGTCCCCGGCATCGCCGACATGGTGGGTCTGTTCATCAACACGATCCCGGTACGCGCCCGGTGGGCCGCGGGCACCACGGCGCGCGATCTGCTCGCCTCGGTACGGGAACACCAGAGCGCGGTGCTGCCGCACCAGCACGTCTCGCTGGCACGCATAGGCCGCCAGGCCGGCGCCGGACCGCTCTTCGACACCCTGGTGGTCTTCGACGTCGCGACCGACGTCGCGGGCCTGCGAGGACCGGACGACACGCTCGTCGTCACCGGCATCGTGAACGAAGGCGCCCCGCACTACCCGTTGACGCTGGTGGTGGAACGCGCACGCGACGGCCGTCCGCGCTTCAACCTCATCTACGACGGCGCTCTGCTGCGGGAAGCGGGCGCGCAGGCGATCCTGCACACCTTCACCCGCACCCTCACCGCTCTGCTCACCCGGCCGGACGCCCTGGTCGACGACCTGGCCCGCGAGGACGCCCGGCGGCCCGCGCCGATCGGCCCGACGACCCTGGGCGAGCTCTTCGACGCGGCCGCGCAGCGCCACCCGGCCGCCACCGCCGTCACCCAGTGCGCCCTCGACGGCGTCGGCCGCTCACTGACCTACGGGGAACTGGCCCGGGCCAAGGACGAGCTGGCCTCGGTCCTGCGCGCGGCCGGTGTCCGGCCGGGCGAACGGGTCGCCGTCGCCGTGCCCCGCTCCCTGGAGCAGGTCGTCGCCCTGGTCGCCATCGTCACCGCGGGCGGCGCGTACGTGCCGCTCGACCTCGCGTACCCGGACGAACGGCTGGAGTACGTCCTCGCCGACGCCGCTCCGCAGGTCGTGCTCGTGGACCGTGAACAGCGGGACCGCTTCACACGGTTGCTGGACCGGGCCGGCGTGCCCGCCCGCGTCCTCGTACAGGGGGACGAGGCTCCGCGGGACACCGCCCCGCCGCCGGCGGGGGCCGCGGCGCACTGGCACGATCCCGCGTACGTGATCTACACGTCCGGATCGACCGGCCGGCCCAAGGGCGTCGTCGTCCCGCACTCCAGCGTGGTGACCCTGCTCGCGAACACCCGGCCCGACATGGATTTCGGCCCGCACGACGTGTGGGTCCAGTTCCACTCGTACTCCTTCGACTTCGCGGTCTGGGAGCTGTGGGGTGCGCTCACGCACGGCGCCGAACTGCTGGTGCCCGAGTACGGGCTGACCCGCTCCCCGGTCGACTTCCACCGGCTGGTGCGCGAGCGCGGAGTGACCGTGCTCAACCAGACCCCCTCGGCCTTCTACCAGTTCATCGAGGCCGACCGGCAGGCCGGCGAGCCGCTCCCCGCACTGCGCCGGGTCGTCTTCGGAGGAGAGGCCCTGGACCTCGGCCGGCTGCGCGGCTGGGTCGAGCGGCACGGCGCCGTTTCGCCCGAGCTCGTCAACATGTACGGCATCACCGAGACCACCGTCCACGTCACCCACCGGGTGCTGACCGAAGGGGACTTCGACCAGGGCGACGACGCCAGCCCGATCGGCGCCCCGATTCCCGGCCTGGTCACCTACCTGCTCGACGACCGGCTCCGGCCCGTGCCGCCCGGCCGGGTGGGAGCCATCTACGTGGCCGGCGACCAGGTGTCGCTCGGCTACCTGGGCCGGCCCGGGCTCACCGCGGGCCGGTTCGTGGCCGACCCGTTCGCGGGCGGCGGCTCCCGCATGTACCACACGGGCGACCTCGCCCGCCGCACCCTCGACGGCGAGCTGGAGTTCACCGGCCGCGCCGACGACCAGGTGCAGCTCAAGGGCTTCCGCATCGAGCTCGGCGAGGTGGAATCCGCGATCAGGGAGCTCGACGGCGTGGTCGACGTGGCCGTGACCGTCGCGGACAGCGGCGACCACCTCGTCGCGCACGTCGTGGGCCGGGTCCCCGAGGACCCCACCGCCCTCACCCGCCTGCTGTCCGCGAAGCTGCCCGCGCACATGGTGCCAGGCCTGGTCCTCCCCGTCGACGCCCTGCCGCTGACGGTCAACGGCAAACTGGACCGCAAGGCCCTCGCCGAGCGGGCCGCACACCACGACACCCCGGTGGCCGCGACCGGCTCCGCGCTCACCGCGCTGGCCGGCATCTTCACCGACACCCTGCCCGGCGTCGCCGTGGACGGCGACACCGACTTCTTCCGCGCCGGGGGCGACAGCATCCTGGCCATCACCGTGGTCAACCGGGCCCGGGCGCTCGGGCTCACCCTCGCGCCCCGGGACGTGTTCCTGCTCAAAACCCCGCGCGCCCTCGCCGAACACCTGGCGACGACCACCCCGCAGGACACGGCGCCCGCACTCGCCCCCGCCGCCCGCGAGGACGGCCCCCTGACACCCACCCCGATCATCCTGCGCCAGCGGGAACTGGGCGGCTCCCTCGCCCGGTTCGCCCAGGCCAGGACGTTCGTGGCCGCCGAGGGCACCGGCTTCGCCGACGCCGAGCGCGCCGCGAACGCCGTCGTGGCGGCCCACCCGGCCCTGCGGCTGCGGCTGCGCACCGAGCACGGGGTGTGGGCCCTGCACACCGAACCCGCCCGCACGGTCACCGTCGCACGCGTGGACGCCACCGACGCCACCGATGCGACGACCGCCGCGAACGAAGCCGCCGGACGGCTCGATCCCGAGGCCGGGGACGTCATCGCGTTCACCTGGCTGGAGGCGAGCCGGACCCTGGTGGTCACCGTGCACCACCTGGCCGTCGACTCGGTGTCCTGGCTGGTCCTGCTGGACGACCTGGCCGCCGCCCTGCGCGGCACGGCCCCGGCGCCGCCCACCACCTCCTACGCCGAGTACGCGCAGGCACTGGCGCACGGGTCGGCCCACGTGACCGACGGCCTCGGGCACTGGATCACCACCCTCCAGGCGCCCCCGCTGCTGCCCGCCGTCGAGGGGCTGCGCGAGACCACGGTCGTGCTCCCGCCCGACGTCAGCGACCTCGTGACGCGTACCGCACCCGCCGCCCTCGGCGTCGGGCTCACCGAGCTGCTGTGCGGCGCGCTGCGCACCGCACTGACCCACGTACAGCCCTCGCCCGCCGATCTCGCCATCGACCTCGAGCGGCACGGCCGGGTCCCCGTGCTGGCCCACCACGACTACACCCGTACGGTCGGCTGGTTCACCTCCATCGCGCCCGTGCGCCTCACCGCGCACACCGACCCCGTGGCGGCCGCCCGCGAGGTGGCCGAACGGCAGCCGGACGAGCGGGCGCACGTCGCCTACGGCCAGCTCAGGTACCTCAACCCGCAGACGGCTCCGCTGCTGGACGCCCGCCCGCAGGTGCTGTTCAACTACCTCGGCCGGGGCGGCGAGTCCCAGGCTCCGCACCTGATCGGCGGCGACCAGGGCAGTCCGTACGCCGTAGAGGTCAACGCGTGGAGCGACGCGGCCACCGGCAGCCTGCACGCGGTCTTCACCCTCGCCGACGGCGTGCCCGACGAGATCACCGGGCACTGGCGGCGGGCCCTGGAACGCGTCGCGGACGCCTCCACGGCCGCCGAGCGCACGGCGCCGGTCACCCCGCTCCAGCGGGGCCTGTTCTTCCAGGCCCAGCTGGCCGGACCGGCCGGACACTACGTCGCGCAGAGCTGGTTCACCTTCGACCGGCGGCTGGACACCGACGCGCTGGCCGAGGCGATGGCGTGGGTGATCGCGAGGCACCCGGTGGTGGGCGCCGGCTTCGCCACCGACGACGACGGGAACGCCGTACAGGTCCTCGCCGCGGGCCGACGGGTCGGCGTCCGTACGCTCACCCTCTCGACGGAAGCGGAAGTCGACGCCCTGCTCGCCCGGGACCGCGACACCGGATTCGACCCGGGTGAGCCGCCGTTGATCCGGCTGACCGTGGTGCGGCTGCCCGACGACCGCGACGGCCTGCTGCTGAGCTACCACCTGCTGCTGTGGGACGGCTGGTCCCGCGAGATCGTGCTGCGGGACCTCTTCGCCGCCTACGAGGCCGCCGTCGCGGGCGAGTTGACCGTCCCGGCCCCGGCGACGCCGAGCTTCGAGGACTACGCCCGGGCGCTCGACGTCAAGGACCCGGCCGCATCGGAGCGGTTCTGGGCCGAGCACCTGACGGGCCTCCCGGGCCCGACGCTCCTCGCCGGACCGGCCCCGGCCCTCGTGGACGACCTGCCGCGCACCCTCGTGCACACGCTCCCCGCCGACCGGTCGGAACTGCTGCGGGAAGCGGCCAGGGCGCACGGCGTCACGCTGAACTCGGTGCTGACCGGCGCGTTCGGTCTCCTCCTGGGCGCACGCACGGGCCGCAGCGACGCCGTGTTCGGCGTGACCGTCTCCGGCCGCGAGGGCGAGGGCCTGTCCGGCATCGTCGGCGTACTCCTCAACACCGTGCCCATGTGGACGCGGGCACGGCCCGGCGACACGGCCGGGGGCTACCTGTCGGCCGTACAGGCGGCAAGGGTCGCGGCGATGGAGCACGAGCACCTCGGGCTCGGCGAGATCCAGCGCGCCAGCGGCCACGACGCCCTGTTCGACAACCTGTTCGTGCTCCAGAACTTCCTGGACATGGACGCGTTCGCCGAGATGAACACCCGGCACGGCATCACCGCCGTGCGCGCCGACGACTCCACGCACTACCCGTTCACCTGGGTCGTCACGCCCGGCGACCGGCTCACGGTCAAACTGGAGTACCGCGACCACGACACGGAGGCCGCCCGCCGGCTCCTCGACGACTACCTGCGCGTCCTGGACGACCTGGCCCGGTCCACCGGGCCCGTGGGCGCGCTGCCGGGCCTGGAACCGCGCCCCCGGCCGGCAGGCCGCACGGACATCGGCCTCGACACCGTGGTCGACCGCTTCGACCGGGCGGCGGACCGCGACCCGCAGCGGGTCGCCCTCGTCGCCCACGGCCGGACCATGACCTTCGCCGGCCTCCGGGACCGCAGCCGCGCCCTGGCGGGCGTGCTCGCCCGGCGCGGCATCGGCCCCGAGAAGACCGTGGCCCTCGCCGTCCCGCGCTCCCTCGACTCGATCGTGGCGCTGTTCGCCGTGCTGCGCACCGGCGCCGCGTACGTGCCGCTGGAGCTGGACCACCCGGACGAACGGATCGCGGCGATCGTCGAGGACGCCCGCCCCGACGTGATCCTCACCGTGAGCGCCGTGTCCCCCCGGCTGACCGGCGACCTGATCGAACTGGACCGGCCCCTCCCCGAGGCCGAACCGTTCGTGACGTTCGGCCCGGACGACCCCGACCGCCTGCGGCACCCCGCGTACACGATCTACACCTCCGGATCCACCGGGCGCCCCAAGGGCGTGGTGACCGAGTACGCCGGGCTGACCAACATGCTGATCAACCACCAGCGCCGGATCTTCGAGCCGGTGCTGGCCGAACACGGCCACCGGGTCTTCCGCATCGCGCACACCGTGTCCTTCGCCTTCGACATGTCGTGGGAGGAACTGCTGTGGCTCGCCGACGGCCACGAGGTGCACGTCTGCGACGAGGAACTGCGCCGCGACGCCCCCCGGCTCGTCGAGTACTGCCTCGAGCACGGGATCGACGTCATCAACGTGACCCCGACCTACGCGCAGCAGCTGGTGGCCGAGGGCCTGCTCGACAATCCGGCGCGGCGGCCGGCCCTGGTGCTGCTGGGCGGCGAGGCCGTCACCCCGACGCTGTGGCAGCGGCTCGCCGAGACCGGGGGGACGGCCGGCTACAACCTGTACGGACCCACCGAGTACACCATCAACACCCTCGGCGTCGGCACCTTCGAATGCCAGGACCCGGTGGTGGGCGTGCCGATCGACAACACCGACGTGTACGTACTGGACCCGTGGCTGCGCCCGCTGCCGGACGGAGTCCCCGGCGAGCTGTACGTCGCGGGCATCGGCATCGCCCGCGGCTACCTCGGCCGGCCCGGCCAGACCGCGGACCGGTTCGTCGCCTGCCCGTTCGGCGCGCCGGGCGAGCGGATGTACCGCACCGGAGACCTCGTGCTGCGGCGGCCCGACGGGAACCTGACGTACCTCGGCCGCACGGACCAGCAGGTCAAGATCCGTGGGCACCGTGTCGAACTGGGCGAGGTCGAGGCCGCGTTCGCCGCGCACCCGGCGGTCCGGTTCGTGGCCGCGGTCGCCCAACCCGACCCGCAGGTCGACGGCGCGTACCGGCTGGCCGCCTACCTCGTGCTGGACGGGGCCGAGTTGGCGGCGGTTGCCGCGCAAGTGGGCTCCGCCCTGCCGGACTTCCTGCGCCCGACCCACTACGCCCAGGTCGACCGCATCCCGCTGACGGTGAACGGGAAGGCCGACACCAAGGCGTTGCCCGAGGCCAAGCCGCTCGGCGCGCTGACGACGGCGGGGGAGCGCGGTCCCGAGACCGAGACCGAGACCGCCGTGTGCGAGTTCTTCGCAGAGGCACTGGACCTGGACGATGACGAGGTGAGCGCGGTGAGCGACTTCGTGTCCCTCGGAGGACACTCCATGCTGGCGGTGCGGCTGATCGGGCTGCTCCGCCGCGAGTACGGTCCTGTGATCACGATCCGTGATCTGTTCACCCTGCGCACCCCGGAAGCGATTGCCCGCCACCTCGATGAAGACTCCTGACACGCAGCGGCCCCGTGCGGGGTCCGACATCCTCCGTACCGCACTGCGCCGCAACGTCGGCTCCATGGCCTGGGGCACCGTCCTCATGGGCCTCTACCAGGCCGGTGAGACGGCCTTCCCCATCGCGCTCGGCCTGATCGTCGAGCACACGATGCGGGGGGAACGCAGCCTCGGCGCGCTCGCCGCGTCCATCGCCGCGCTCGCCGTGATCATCACGACCGTGTCGCTGTCGTGGCGGTTCGGCATGCGCATCCTGCAGAAGGCCAACACGACCGAGGCGCACCGCTGGCGGGTGCGCGTCGCGGACTGCGGACTCCAGCCGGTGGCCAGGGACGTCGACCTCAAGTCGGGCGAGGTGCTGACCATCGCCACCGAGGACGCCGACCAGACCGCCGACATCATCGAGGTGGTGCCGCTGCTGATCAGCTCGCTGGTCGCGGTGCTGGTCGCGGCGGTCGCACTGGGGCTCGCCGACCTGCGGCTCGGCCTGCTGGTGATCGTGGGAACCGTCGCGATCCTGTCGATCCTCAGCGTGATGTCCAAACGGATCGGCTCCAGCACCCGCGAGCAGCAGGCCCGGGTCGCGCGGGCGGGCGCGAAGGTCGCCGACCTGATCACCGGCCTGCGCCCGCTGCACGGGTTCGGCGGCAACCACGCCGCGTTCCGCTCCTACCGGAAGGTCAGCACGGAGGCGAAGCAGCAGGCGGTCACCGTGGCCCTGGCCAACGGCGCGTACGCGGGCACCGCCATGGCCCTGAACGCCGTCCTCGCCGTCTCCGTGACCCTGACGGCGGGCTGGCTGGCCTTCGACGGCCGGATCACCATCGGCGAACTCGTCATGGCCGTCGGGCTGGCCCAATTCATCATGGAACCGCTCAAGATGTTCTCGGACATGCCCAAGTACGTGATGATGGCCCGCGCTTCGGCCGAGCGGATGGCGCTGGTGCTGGCCGCGCCACCGGTGACGGCCCCGGGTCCGGAGCGCCCGGCCGCGGGCGGGGGCCTGGAGATCGACTGCGTCCGGTACGGGTCCCTGCGCGAGCTGAAGTTCCAGGTTCCGGCCGGCGAGTTCGTGGCGATCGCCGTCTACCAGCCGCGCTCCGCGGCCGACCTCGCCGCCATCCTGGCCGTCAGGATCCCGCCGGACGCGTACGAGGGAGTGGTGCGGGTCAGCGGGGAGGACATCGCCGGCCTGTCGGTCGAAGCGGTCCGCGAGCACATGCTCGTGAACCCGTACGAGGGGGAGATCTTCGCGGGCACCCTCCGCACGAACATCGACCCGTCGGGCACCAGCCGCACGCTCGCCGAGGCGGTCGAGGCCTCCATGCTCACCGACGTCGTCACCCTGCACCGCGAAGGGCTCGACTACGGGGTCCGCGACCGCGGGGCGAACCTCTCCGGCGGACAGCGGCAGCGGCTGTCCCTGGCCCGCGCCCTCGCCGCCGACAGCGACATCCTCGTCCTGCACGACCCGACGACGGCCGTCGACGCGGTCACGGAACAGCTCATCGCGCGCAACATCGCGGAGCTGCGCCGGGGCCGCACCACCGTCGTGATCACCGGCAGCCCGGCCCTCCTGGACGCCGCCGACCGTGTCCTCGTCCTGGACGAAGGGGTCATCACCGCCGAGGGCACCCACCGCAACCTCCTGGCCACCGACGAGGAGTACTGCCTGGCGGTGACCCGCTGACGTACCGGGCCGTCTAGCCGAGCGCCCAGGCGACATCCCTGAGCAGGGCGTGGCGCCAGCCCGCCCGGTCGTGGCCGGACGCCGAGCGGGACACCCGTACGGTCGCACCGGCCCGTTCGGTCAGGGTCTCGACCAGCTCGCAGTGGGGCAGCATCCGCGTTTCGTGTTCCCCCACGTCGAAGGCGATCCGCAGACCGGACAGGTCGGGGCGCTCCCGCAGGCGGTCGGCGAGGGCCCCGCCGACCGGGCCGCCCAAGGGGTCCGCCGGATCCGGGGCGCCGGGCGTCCACCAGAACGACGGAGACTGGCAGGCGACCCGGGACACCAGTTCCGGGAACTCCAGCGCCGCGTACAGCGCGCTCAGCCCGCCGAGGCTCTGCCCGGCGACCACCAGACGGCCCAGGTCCGCATGCAGGCCGGTCTCCGCCACCAGCGGCAGCAGCTCGTCCCGGATCCCCTCCCACAGCTGGGGCCGGCACCCGAACTCGGCCTCCCGGTCCCGGACCGGCAGGAAGACGAGGGTCACGGGGGGCATCTCGCCACCGGCGACGGCCGAGTCGAAGGCGGTCACGGCCGGGTGCAGGTACAGCCAGTCGTCCCCGTCGAGCAGCAGGACCACCGGACCGCCACCGCCCGCCGCGTGGACCCGCACGGTGCGCCGCCCGCCGAGCCGTCCGCCGGCCCACCGGACCCGGGTGCGCGGGAGGGGCAGTACGTCGTCACCGCCGGGGTCGACGAGGGGCCAGTGCGGCTGGGCGGGAGCGTCGGGGGTCGCGGCGATGGACCGGTCGCCGCCCGCACCGGCCGGGTTGAACGGGTCGGCGTGCGCCGTGCCGTCGACGAGGAACTGGTAGGTCACGCGCAGCCGCGCGGGCATCGGGACCTCGGCGTACCAGCAGTCCGAGCCGGTCCACCGGCGCAGGGGCACCGGCTCCGACCAGCTCTCGAACCCGATGCGCGCCGGAGCGCCGCGCCACAGGAACAGGGTCACCCAACTCCCGTCGTGGGCACGGACGGACGCGGGTGCGCCGACGGCCGCCCAGAACGCCTCGGTGCCCGGTTCACCGGGCAGTCCGTACGCGGCGAAGGAGCCGTCCGTGCCGGCGCCGCGGCCGGAGACGGGATCGGTCAGGCGCATGCGGATCTCCTTGTGAGCGGCAAGGGGAAAGACTAAGCTCTTCCGAATTAGGCGAGCCTAACCTAATCATGACGTTCCCGGGAGGTACCGACCGTGAGCACCAACCCCTTCGACGACGCCGAGGGCCGCTTCCTCGTGCTGGTGAACCACGAGGGACAGCACTCGCTGTGGCCGTCCTTCGCCGAGGTGCCCGGCGGGTGGACGATCGTCTTCGACGAGAGCACCCGAGGGGCGTGCCTGGAGTACATCGAGGCCAACTGGACCGACCTGCGCCCCCGTTCCCTCGCCCGGTCGATGGACGCCTGACCTGCTCCGGACGACACCGACAGGGGGACGACACCGCCCATGCTGTGCACCAAGCTGATCAACGCCCGCTTCCTCACCATGGACCCGGACCATCCGGTCGCCCGCGAACTGGGCATCTGGCACGGTCGGATCGTCGGCCTGGACGACGTCGTGGCCTCCCTGCCGGCACGCGAGGTGATCGACCTTCAGGGCGCCACCGTGCTCCCGGGGTTCATCGACGCGCACGTGCACCTGCCCTGGACCGGCTTCACGCAGAACACCCCGAGCATCGCGGGCTGCACGCGGATCGACGAGGCGCTCGCCGTCGTGGCGGAAGCCGTCGCCCGGAAGAACGCGCCCGGATCCTGGGTGAGCATCGTCGGCTACGACCAGCGGGTGCTGGGACGCCACCTGACGGCCGCCGAACTGGACACGGTCAGCCAGGGGCACAAGCTGTACCTGCTGCACGACTCCGGGCACGGCTGCCTCGTCAACACCGCCGTCCTGGAACTGCTCGCCGCGGACGTCCCGCACGAGAACGGCTTCCTCGCCGAGGGCGCGATGGGCGCCGCCCGCGCCCTGCGACTGCCGTACTCCCAGGAGGAGGTGGCCGAGTCCATCGGACGCGCCGCCCGCACCTGCCTGGCCGAGGGCATCACCGCCTGCGCCGAGGCGGGCATCGGCGGCGCCCTCTTCGGCCACACCCCGGTCGAGCTGGGCGCCTACCAACTCGCCCGGGAGAAGGGCCTGCTGCCGCTCCGGGTCCAGCTGATGGTCTCCGCCGACCTGCTGCGGCCGGTCGGCGCGCACGAGGCCGACGGCATCCCCAAAGCCATCGACCTCGGCCTGCGCACCGGGTTCGGCGACGACTGGCTCTCGGTGGGCGCCCTGAAGATCTTCACCGACGGCGGCATGATGGCCCGTACCGCCGCCCTCAGCGCCCCGTACGAAGGGCTCGACCACGCGGGCCAGTTGCAGGACGACCCCGAGGTCCTCGCCCAGTCGATCGTGGACGGCCACCTCGCTGGCTGGCAGCTCGCCGTGCACGCCATCGGCGACCGCGCGGCCGACGTGGCCCTGGACGCCCTGGAACGGGCCCAGCGGCTGCGGCCCCGCCCCGGCGCCCGGCACCGCATCGAGCACGCCGGCCTGATCCGCCCCGACCAGCTCCCGCGCATCGCGCGGCTGGGCGTCAGCGCTGTCGTCCAGCCCGGCTTCCTCCGCCACTTCGGCGACGACTACGCGGCGATCATGGGCGCGGAGCGGGCGCCCTGGCTGTACCGGGGCAGGGGATTCCTGGACCACGGCATCACCCTGGTCGGCAGCTCCGACCGGCCCGTGACGGACGGCTCCCCGCTGCGCGCCATCCAGTTCATGGTCGAGCGGGCCTCCGGGTCCGGCCGGCTGATCGGCCCGGACGAGGGCATCACCGTCGACGAGGCCCTGCACGCCTACACCGTCGCCGGCGCCCACGCCTGCCACTGGGAGGACAGTGCGGGCAGTCTCACCCCGGGCAAGCGGGCCGACCTGGTCGTGCTCGGCGACGACCCGCGGCGCGTCGACGTCGCGCGCATCGGCGACATCGAGGTGGTGGCCACGTACGTGGACGGACGCGAGAGCGGAAAGTAGTTCGCCGGTGTGATGGCCCGCCGCGCCCCCACGGGCGCGGCGGGCCTCGTCATGCGGCGTGACGGCACGGTGGCCGGATTCGCCCCCGGTGGGGGCGCGGACCGCGCCCGGAGACCACGTCATGCCCGGGAGGCCGTCGGCCCGGACGGCGACGGCGGTGCGGACCAGGCCGAATACTGCCGGTCGCCTGGGCAAACGTACAGCGGCTCGAGATCACTGCATCGAGGTAATGAGGACGGAGTGTCAGGGCCCGTCGGCGGCACGCCCCGTTACTGTTCCCCGGGATCTGGACGGATTCCCGAATATTCACCCTCTTTTTCCTCTTTCACCGGTGACGTGCACCCATGCCGAACACCGCCCTTACGAAGGAGAGCTCGACCGATGACTGTTGA
Organism: Streptomyces sp. MB09-01; assembly: GCF_033794505.1. Classification (NCBI taxonomy): domain Bacteria; kingdom Bacillati; phylum Actinomycetota; class Actinomycetes; order Kitasatosporales; family Streptomycetaceae; genus Streptomyces; species Streptomyces sp. MB09-01. The sequence goes on from NZ_JARAYQ010000015.1 coordinate 56,210, forward strand.
CACGAGCCCGCAAACGCAGCTGGAACCCACCCAGCAGTCCAGCCTGAGTACGGCCGCCGCCCGCAACCTTGCCAGCACGACCAAGTCCGCCCCGCAGATGCAGGAGATCACCTCCCGGTGGCTGCTGCGCATGCTCCCCTGGGTGGAGACCAAGGGCGGCACCTACCGGGTGAACCGCCGGCTCAGCTACACAGTCGGCGACGGGCGCATCGAGTTCATCCAGGACGGCGGCGACGTCCGGGTGATCCCCCGCGAGCTCGGCGAACTCGCCCTGCTGCGCGGCTTCGAGGACGAGGAGGTGCTGGCCGCGCTCGCCGGCCGTTGCGTCCAGCGCGACTTCCAGGCGGGCGAGGTGCTGGTCGAACGCGGCACCCCCGCCGACCAGATCCACCTGATCGCCCACGGCCGGATCAGCCAGACCTCCGTCGGGAAGTACGGTGGCGCGGTCGCCGTCGCCGTACTCGCCGACGGCGAGCAGTTCGGCGAGAACGCCCTGCTGGACGCCGACGCCGCCTGGGACTACACCGCCACCGCCGAGACGCCCGGCACCCTGCTCACCCTGTCCCGCGCCGAGTTCGCCGCCGTGCTGTCCGCGGCGCCGAGTCTCCAGGCCCACGTCCAGCGGTTCAGCTCGCTTCCCCACCAGCGGCAGAACAAGCACGGCGAGGCCGAGATCGCCATGTCGGCCGGCCACACGGGCGAGGCCGAACTGCCCGGCGCCTTCGTCGACTACGAGCTCAAGCCCCGCGAGTACGAGCTCTCCATCGCGCAGACCGTCCTGCGGATCCACACGAGGGTCGCCGACCTCTACAACGGGCCGCACAACCAGACCGAGGAGCAGCTCAGGCTCACCATCGAGGCGCTGCGCGAGCGCCAGGAGCACGAGCTGGTCAACAACCGGGAGTTCGGCCTGCTCCACAACGCCGCATTCAAGCAGCGGATCCAGACCCACTCCGGCCCGCCCACCCCGGACGACCTCGACGAGCTGCTCTGCCGCCGCCGTGGCTCCAAGTTCTTCCTCGCCCACCCCAGGACGATCGCGGCGATCGGACGCGAGTTCAACTCCCGCGGCCTCTACCCGGACCACGTCGACGTGGGCGGGCAGCAGGTCCCGGCCTGGCGCGGGGTCCCGATCCTGCCCTGCAACAAGATCCCCATCAGCAAGGAGAACACCAGCTCGGTCCTGGTCATGCGAACCGGCGAGGACAACCAGGGCGTCATCGGTCTGCGCCAGACCGGTCTGCCGGAGGAGTACGAGCCCGGGCTGTCGGTGCGTTTCATGGGCATCGACGAGAAGTCGATCATCTCCTACCTGGTCACCGCCTACTACTCCGCCGCCATCCTGGTGCCCGACGCGCTCGGCGTGCTCGAGAACGTGCAGATCGCCCGCCGCCGCGACTAGCGCCGGCGCGACCAGGGACAGCCGGTGGATCACGGCCGGGCCCGGGCCGTCCGCCACCTGTCGACCCGCGCCCCGCGGCCCTGATCCGCCGGACACCCGCCGCCGGACACCCGCCCCCGGACGGTCACGCCGGCGGCCCGCCCGACGGTCACGAGGGCCCCGCTCCGATGGTCCCGGGCCGGCCGAGCGTGCCCGGGATCCGGGACAGCCCACCCACCCCAGCAAGGAGCCACGGATGCCCGAGCCCGGGCCTTCCCCCCTGCAGTCGAGCCTGCCTGCCGCTGCGGCCCGTTTCGGGGCCCACGTCTTCGCCGACGCCCCGGCCTCCGGCATCGAGGCCGCCGGCGCCCTGTCCACCGTGCCCGCGCAAGTGCCCGCAGGGGTGCCCGTGGACGCGCCCGTACCACTGCCCCCGGCGGGGCCCGGCCACGTACCCGTCTCCGAGGACGCGCCCGCTGCCGCCGTGCGGCAGGCGAGCCCGGCCCTGGAGCGGATCCTGCGCGGACCCAGCGGGCTGGGCACGGCGAGCCTGCACCTGGCCGCCCGGGCCGAGGAGCCGCCGCCGGCACCGGCGCCCGAGGTGCCGGTGCCGGGCCGTCCGATCCCCGGCCTCTACCACCACCCGATCCAGGAGCCCGATCCCGCGCGGGTCGAGGAGGTCAGCCGCAGGATCAAGGACTGGGCGGTGGACGAGGTCGACCTGTACCCCGACGACTGGGAGGGCGAGTTCGACGGTTTCTCCGTCGGGCGCTACATGGTGGCCTGCCATCCGGACGCCCCCACCGTCGAACACCTGATGCTGGCCACCCGGCTGATGGTCGCCGAGAACGCCGTCGACGACTGCTACTGCGAGGACCACGGCGGCTCGCCCATCGGCCTCGGCGGGCGCCTCCTGATGGCGCACACCGCCCTCGACCCCCTGCACACGACGAAGGAGTACCAGCCGGAGTGGGCGCAGTCGCTCCACTCGGACGCGCCCCGGCGCGCCTACCGCTCCGCCATGGAGTACTTCCTCCGGATGGCCAGCCCCTCCCAGGCCGACCGGTTCCGGCACGACATGGCCCGTCTGCACATGGGGTACCTCGCCGAGGCGGCCTGGGCCCAGACGGACCACGTCCCCGAGGTGTGGGAGTACCTGGCGATGCGCCAGTTCAACAACTTCCGCCCCTGCCCGACCATCACCGACAGCGTCGGCGGCTACGAACTGCCCGCGGACCTCCACGCGCCGGCCGCCATGCAGCGGGTCATCGCGCTCGCGGGCAACGCCACCACGATCGTCAACGACCTCTACTCCTACACCAAGGAACAAGCCAGCCCCGGCCGGCACCTGAACCTGCCCGTGGTGATCGCCGAACGCGAGGACATGTCCGAGCGGGAGGCCTACCTGAAGGCGATCGAGGTCCACAACGACCTCATGCACGAGTTCGAAGCCGAAGCCGCCGCCCTCGCGGCCGCCTGCCCCGTCCCGAGCGTGCTGCGCTTCCTGCGGGGCGTGGCCGTGTGGGTCGACGGCAACCACCACTGGCACCAGACCAACACCTATCGCTACAGCCTGCCCGACTTCTGGTAAGGACGGATCTATTCGTGACCAGCACCGATCTCACCACCGCCGCCGCCACTTCTGCCGACCCGGCCGTGATCATCCCCTCCCCGGCGACGCCCTACCAGGGCGACATCGCCCGTTACTGGAACAACGAGGCCAGGCCCGTCAACCTGCGCCTCGGCGACGTCGACGGCCTTTACCACCACCACTACGGCATCGGCGACGTCGACCACGAGGCCCTCGGCGACGCCCGTGACAGCGAGTACGAGAAGAAGCTGGTCGCCGAACTCCACCGGCTGGAGTCGGCGCAGGCCGAGGTACTCCTGAACCACCTCGGCCCCATCGGCCGCGAGGACACCCTCGTGGACGCCGGCTGCGGCCGCGGCGGCTCGATGGTGATGGCCCACCAGCGCTTCGGATGCAAGGTCGAGGGCGTCACCCTGTCGGCCAAGCAGGCCGACTTCGCCAACCGGCGTGCCCGCGAGCTCGGCATCGAGGACCACGTCCGCGCCCGCGTCTGCAACATGCTCAGCACGCCCTTCGAGACCGGGCAGGCCGCGGCCTCGTGGAACAACGAGTCGAGCATGTACGTCGACCTGCACGACCTCTTCGCCGAGCACTCCCGGGTCCTGGAGATCGGCGGCCGCTACGTGACGATCACCGGCTGCTGGAACCCGCGGTACGGCCAGCCCTCGAAGTGGGTCTCCCAGATCAACATGCACTTCGAGTGCAACATCCACTCCCGCCGCGAGTACCTGCGGGCGATGGCCGACAACCGTCTCGTACCGCAGGCCGTCATCGACCTGACCCCCGAGACGCTGCCCTACTGGGAGCTGCGGGCCACGTCCTCGCTGGTCACCGGCATCGAGGAGGCGTTCATCGAGTCCTACAAGGACGGCTCCTTCCAGTACGTGCTGATCGCCGCCGACCGCGTCTGACCGACCGCGTCCGACCGGCCGCGTCCGACCGGGCGCAGGCCCGTGGGGGCGGATCCGCCCCCCGGCGGACCCGGCCCCACCCGCCGCTCACGGACCGGTCAGTCCACGAGCACTCCGGGGTTGAGGATGCCCCGCGGGTCGAGCGCCCCCTTCGCGGCCCGCAGCGCGAGGGCGAAGGGCTCGGGGCGCTGGCGGTCGTAGTCCGGACGGTGGTCCCGGCCGACGGCGTGGTGGTGGGTGATGGTGGCCCGGTGGCGGTGCAGGACCTCGCCCGCGACGGCCTTGAGGTCGTCCCACAGGGCGACCTCGTCGCCGGCCCGGCCGGCGGCGAGGACGGTGAAGTACGGGGCCGCGCCGTCCGGATACACGTGCGTCAGACGGCAGTTGACGGTGGCGGGGTGCCCGGTGGCCTTGAGCGCCGCCGCGCCGACCTCGGTGCGCACCGCGTCGATCAGGCCGGGGATCCGGTCCCAGGTGGCGGCCGTTTCGAAGGTCTCCGCGACGGCGCCCATCCTGGCCAGGCCGTCGCGCAGGTAGGGCATCCGCAGGAAGGCCGCTCGCCAGGCGCTCACGGCCGCGTCACCGGACGCACCGGCGGCCGTGTCACCGCCCCCGTTCGCGGTCCCGTACCGGCCGCCGTGCGACCGGGCCAGGGCGACGGCCCGCTGGAGCCGGGCGGTCACCGGTTCGTCCGCCGACTCGAACCCCAGCACCAGCACGGCGCTGCCGTCCCGTGCCGCGTCCGACAGGGCGGCCTCTCCGGCGTCCAGCAGACGGCAGTTGGCGGGGGAGAGGTCGGACTGCGCGATCGCCCGCACCGCCCGGAGCGCGTCGTGGAAGTCGGCGAAGGCGACCGCGGCGGACGCCTTGTGGCGGGGACGTTCCTGCAGCCGGACCCATGCCTCGGTGATGATGCCCAGGGCTCCCTCGGAGCCCAGGAACAGGCGGTCGGGGGAGGGGCCGGCCCCGGAGGCGGGCAGCCGCCACGAGTCGCTGGTGCCGGCCGGGGTGACCACGCGCAGCGACTGCACGAAGTCGTCGATGTGCGTGCGGCCGGTGGCGTAGTGGCCGCCGGCGCGGGTGGCGAGCCAGCCGCCGAGGGTGGAGAACTCGAAGCTCTGCGGGAAGTGCCGCAGGGTGAGGCCGTGCGGCCGGAGCTGGTCCTCCAGGCTCGGCCCGAGGGTGCCGGCCTGGATGCGTGCGGAGCGGCCTTCGGTGTCGACCTCCAGGACGCGGCCCATGGCGGTCAGGTCGAGGGACAGCACCGCCCGGTGGGCGTCGCCGCGGTACTCCACGCCCCCGGTGACCGAGGAGCCCCCGCCGTACGGGACGACGGCGATCCGCCGCTCGCCGGCCCAGTCCAGCAGGTCGGCCACGTCCCGGTCGTCCAGCGGGCGGGCGACGAGGTCGGGGATGCGGCCGGGCCGCCCGCGCAGGGCGCGCATCACGTCGCGGTACGCCTTGCCCATGGCGTGGGCGGCACGGTCCGCGGGATCGGCGCTGACCAGGTGGGCGAGGCTGCCCGGCGCCTGTGCGGCGGGGGCCCCGATGCCCAGGTCGCCGACCCGGGGAACGGGGAGCGGGCGGGCCAGGGTGCCCGGGAGGAGCGCGCCGATCGCGGCGCATTCGGCGTCGTCGGGATGGGCCTCGGCCCACCCCCAGCCCCACCAGGAGCGGGCACGGGACGTCGGCTGCGCGGTGGTGCCGGTCATGGGGGCACTCCAGGGGTCGAGGTAATTTACCTAGCGGTAAATTACCTACTGATAATATTGCCTCATGGCAACCCCATCAGCCCCTTCGTCCAAGGCCGGCACCAAAGGAGTGCCGCGGGAGCACCGCCGCCGGCAGATGCTGGAGGCCGCCACGGAGGAGTTCGGCACGCGCGGCTACGCGGCCGCGTCCCTCCCCGCGATCGCCGCGCGGGTGGGCGTCACCAAGACGCTGCTGCACCAGTACTTCGGGACCAAGGAGGACCTGTACGTCGCCTGCCTGGTCCCCGTGGGTGACCGGCTGCTGGACGCGATCCGTACGGCGATGGGCCCCGACGGGACCGCGCCGCACACGCCGCTGCGCGTGCTCCACGGGATCTTCGCCGCCCTCGAGGGGCGGCGGGAGGCGTGGTTCGTGCTGTACGACACCACGCTGCCGCCCGGCGGCGAGGCCGCCCGCCGGGCTTCGGAATACCGGGCGGCCATCGACGGGCTCGCCGCCGGCGGCACCGCCGACCTGCTGCGCGCGGCCGGGTCCACCGACCCGCTGGACGCGGACGCGCTCAAGTACGTCTGGCGGGACCTGGTAGCCACCCTCGTCCGCTGGTGGGTCAAGCACCCGGAGCAGTCCCCGGACGCCATGACCCGGCGCTGCGCCCGCCTCTTCGCGGCGGCCGCCACCCTCAGCCCTGAAGGCGGCCCTTCTCGGCCTTGAGCTTGCGCCACACGGTGCCCAGCGCCTCGATGTCCCCCTCGTCGAGGAGCTCGGTGAAGACCGGGGCCAGGGCCTCGCGCCGGGTGGCGTCGGCCTCCGCGAAGAGCGTGCGTCCCGCCTCCGTGAGGGAGACCTCCACCGACCGGGCGTCGCGTGCCGAGGGCGTACGGGTCACCAGGCCCCGGGTCTGGAGGGCGTCCACGACCCGGGAGACCTGGCTGCGGCTGAGCAGCGTGCTGTTGCCGAGGACGGAGGCGGGCACGGGCTCGGTGCTGGAAGCCAGCCACAGCATGACCTCGAACCAGGACACCGGCAGGTCGTGGGCCTTCACGAGAGCCCGGTCGACGCGGTCGGTCAGGGTGGTGCCGGCCCAGACCAGCCCGTAGAAGGCGTGGTCGGCCGCCGGCATCTCGGCTTCGGTGAGCTTCTTCGGCATGTCGGCAGTCTAGAGGTTGCGTGCGCACGCACATAACTTTATGGTGTGTGTGCACGCACATAAATCACGTTCCGTGAAAGGTGACCGCCATGTCGACCCTCCCCACCACCCCCGACGCCTCCCTCCGCACCGTCCTGATCACCGGCACCTCCTCCGGTATCGGCCTGGCGGCCGCCGTCGCCGCCGCCCGGGCCGGCTGGCGCACCGTCGCCACGCTGCGTGACCCCGGCAAGGCCGACGCCCTGCGCGAGGCGGCCGCGGAGGCCGGCGTCGAGCTCGACATCCGCCGCCTCGACGTCGTCGACGAAGCCTCCGTCGCCGCCGCCGTGAACGGCGTGATCGCCGACTACGGCCGTCTGGACGCAGTCGTGAACAATGCGGGAGCCGGGCACGTCGGCACCCTCGAACTCGAAACCGTCGCCGATGTCCGCGAGGTCATGGAGGTCAACTTCTTCGGCGTGCTGAACGTTTCCAAGGCGGCCCTGCCGTACCTGCGGGCCACCGGCGGCCGCCTGATCACCGTCACCAGTGTCGGCGGCGTCATCGGCCAGCCCTTCAACGAGGCCTACTGCGCCGCGAAGTTCGCCGTGGAGGGGTACATGGAGAGCCTGGCCCCCGTCGCCGGCGCCGTCGGTGTGGGCGTGACCGTCGTCGAGCCGGGTGCCGTGGCCACGGAGTTCGTCAACAACATCGGGCTCGACATCGAAGGCCGGATCGCCGCGGCCGGCCCGTACGCCGACGCGCTGCGCCACTACGTCGAGCGTACGGTCGGCCAGTTCCTGGACGGAGCCCAGACCCCGGCCGGTGCGGCCGAGTCCGTGATGGAGGCGCTGACCGTCGACCGGCCCGCGTTCCGCATCCAGACCTCGCAGTGGGCGCGCGACTTCACGGGCAACAAGCTGGCCGACCAGGACGGCTCGGCGGTCGTCGGCATGACGGGAACCTGGGTCTCCTGACCGGCGGGGGCCGGGCCGGGGCGCTCGATCTGTGCTCCGGCCGGAACCGGGTCATCATGGCGGAAGGCCGACGAACCCCTCCGCGCAAGGGTGCGGCGGAGCGAGCCGGGAGGTGACCGTACGCATGGACGAATCACGCAGGGCCTGGATCATGATCGGCGGCGTCGTCGCCGTCATCTTCCTGAACCTCATCGCCATCGTCCTGATGAACACCGTCGGGCGATGACCGCCCCTACCGGAGTTCCACGGTGGCGCCGAAGGACCTGAGACGGCCGACGACCTCCTCGGCGTAGGAGTCGGCGGTCATCCCTTCGTCGGCAAGGGCGCTTCGGGCCACCTCGAAGTCGTGCCAGACCAGGGTGAAGGGCGGGACGGCGCCGAAACCGCCGGACAGGCAGTCGAACAGCGAGTTCCAGCACCGTCCGTAGTAGCCGCCGGGACCGTTGAGCGCCTCTCCCAGCGCGCAGTGCAGGGCGTAGTGGCCGGTCACGTGCCGGCCGTCGAGGTGGTAATCGCCGCCCTGCCGGTCCGGGCCGTCATGCCTCTCCGTGAGCCGGAGCCATTCCCCCCGCAGCTCGTCCGGGAACCGGGCCCACTGCTGGGGCTCGGTGGGGCGCCTGTCCCGCCACGCCTCCCACACGCGCTCGACCTCCGGCCGGGGCTGTTCCTCGACATCGCCCCAGACCGTGACGTCGAGCAGCCCGCCGCCGAGGGCGGAAGGCCGCGCCCCGACGACCGACAGCCGTGCGGTCCGCCCGGTCATGACGCGGCCCGTCCGGTCGACCGCCAGGATCTCCAGGGGCGTGGAGCTGCGCCCCCGCGACAGGAGCGGGGCATCGGGGTCGCAGCCGAGGAACCGGAGCACGACCGGCTCCGGAGACTTCCGGAAGTGAAAGAGCCGGGGCACTGCCGCGCAGGAGCCGTACGGGGTGTCCCCCTCGAGGCCGAAGAGCTCGAAGTCGAGCTGCTTCTGCCTCTCGTCCGACGGCGTGCCGACGGGCCAGTCGGGCGGCAGGACGCCGGCCTCCACGGCGATGTCGACGAGTGAGGGGTCCTCCGGGCAGGGCTGCTGGTCCACGACGACGGCGTCGTACAGCTCGTACTCCCAGCCGTGCACCGGCTCGCCGTTGAGCCGCATCTCGATCCGCAGGTCGCCGATCCGGCCGCCGTCCTTGCCGTCGACGGCGTCGCGGAGCGGGCCGAGCGGTGCGCACGCGAAGAGCACCAGCTCTTCTGCGGGCACGGCCGGGACCGGCGGTTCGGCGAACAGCCCTTCCACGTCCGCGCACTTCGCGAGAAGGTCGTACCCGCGGGCGTAGGGGAAGCTCCAGCCCTCCGGCCCGTGGTGCCTCTCCTCCACCAGAACGTACCGGAGCGGCGTGCCGCGCTCCCGGCTCCACCGCTCGCGCCAGGGGTTTTCCATACTGCACATCCAACAGTGATCTGCCCGGGACCGCATGCGGGTTTCGCGCCGGCCGGGCGGCCGCGAGCTGGCAGACCGTCGCGTCCGCATGTCCTGACATCCACTCACATCGCTTGGTGCGTGCGGCTGTCCGGATCGGCGCGGGGCCGGAAAGAAGGGTCGCTCGGACCCTTGCCGTGCCGCCCGCGGTTCGCGAATGATGCTCCGGGCGCGTCGGCCGATGACGGCCGCGCTCCGCCGCCCCCGCCGAGCCGACCGGTCAGGAGCCCGTTTTGCGGACGAACCGTCACATCAGGAGATCAATGGTGGTCGTCGGGGCCGCCCTCGCGCTGGTCGTCGCCGTTCCCCAGACGGCCTTCGCCGCGCCGCCCCCGGCCCTGCCCAGCCAGGCCGAGGCGATCGAGCTGACCTTCCAGCCGGCCTACGACTACGACACCGACGGCTGCTACCCGACACCTGCCATAGGCCCGACCGGAGTTCTGAACGGCGGACTCAAGCCCACCGGCGCCCTCAACGGCAACTGCCGCGACGCCTCGGACCTCCAGAACACCAACGGTTACTCCCGCTGGACGTGCAACAACGGCTGGTGCGCCGTGGTCTACGCGCTGTACTTCGAGAAGGACCAGGCCCTCGCCGGTGTCTCCCTCGGCGGCCACCGCCACGACTGGGAACACGTGGTGGTGTGGATCCAGAACAACGAGGCCAAGTACGTCGCGACCTCCGCCCACGGTGACTTCAACATCCACGCGCGCGACCAGATCCGCTGGGACGGCACCCACCCCAAGATCGTCTACCACAAGGACGGGGTGAGCACGCACTGCTTCCGCGCGGCGAACACCAATGACGAGCCGCCCGAGAACCACCGCGGTACCTGGCAGTTCCCCGCGCTCGTCGGATGGTCGGGCTACCCCGCGACCCTGCGGGACAAGCTCAGCCAGGCCGATTTCGGCAGCGCGCACTTCGGCCTGAAGGACGGCTCCTTCGCCTCCCACCTCGCGGAGGCCAAGCCGGCGGGCATCCCCTTCGACCCGTACCAGTAGCCGGCCGGCGGCCGGGGCCGTGGTTCACCTGCCCCAGATCTTCCGGTACCCCTCGCGGTAACCGGACGGGTCCCAGGACGTGGCGCCGTCGCTGTTGTCGGCCGTCGCGATGTGGACGGGGGCCACGTAGCCGCTGGCGGGCCGGCCGGCGAACGCGCGGTTGAACTCGTCGACGATCTGCCAGCCCTGCTGGGACAGCGGTTCGGGGACGGTGGCGGCCTGGAACTGCTTGCTGTTGATGCGCTGGAAGGCGGACGGGTCGCCGTCGCCCGCGCCGATGTTGAAGGGCGGTCCGGACCCCGGCTTGCCGGCCGCGCGCAGGGCCGGGGCCGCGTCCGCGAAGTAGAGGTCGTTGATGGCGACGGAGTGGGTCCAGTCGCCCTGGAAGCGGGAGAGGAGCGAGGAGACCGCCTGGGGGGTGCGGCTGGCGGCGTCCGGGATGGGGATGTTCTCGCGGGACAGGAGCCGGACGCCGGAACAGGTGGCCAGCTCCTGCCGGATCAGGTCGGACTTGTTCTTGGCGAAGGGGATCGAGTCGTCGGTGAAGAGGACGACTCCGGCATCGCCGCCGGACCCGGCGATGATCCAGTCCGCGCTGATCCGCGCCACGTCCTCCACCTTCGTCGTGACGTTGGTGAACAGCCGGGGGCGCTCGCTCGGGCCGGGCGAGCCGACCGCGTGCCAGCCGATGACCGGGATGTCGGCGGCTTCGGCCCGCGCCATCTGCTGCGAGGTCAGCTGGGGGTCGAAGCCGCCGATCACGATGCCCGAGGGCTTGAGCGTGATGGCCTGGCTGAGCGCCGCCTGGATGCCGGCGGGAGTGCCCTCCCCGTCGATCACCCGGACCTTCCAGCCGATGGCCTTCGCGGCCTCCTCGACGCCCTTCGCGACGCCCGCGACACCGGGGTTGGTCATGGTCTGTGCGACGTAGACGAGCGTCTTGCCGGCCGCCGCCGGGGGGCCGCTGGTGGGGCCGTGCCATGCGGCGTCGGTGTTCTCGGCCTGACGAACGGCCGCCCCGGCCTTCGCGAGGACGGCGGGGCACCCGGCCTGCGACGGCCCGGCGCCGGTCGACGGGCCGCTCCCGCAGCCGGCGACGAGGGCCGTGGCCGCGGTCAGCAGGGCTGCGGCCGTGAGGGTGGTCTTGCGGTTCGGGTGCACGGTGCTCCTGGTGCGCGTACGAGGTCTGCTACGGATGGCTGTCCTGCGGTGGTGCGGCCGGAGGCCGGGCGGGGGAGCGGCGGGTCGCGGTGCCGGTGCGCAGCCGGCGGCGGGCGGAGTAGCCGGCCAGGCCGACGGCGATGAGCAGGGTGGCGCCGTTGAACAGCGGCGTGGCCCAGAACTGGGCGCCGAGCTGGCCGATGCCGGCGAGGCCGATGGCGAGGACGGCGACGGCCACGACGGTGCCGAGGACGTTGGCGCGGCCGGGTTTGATCGTGGTGGCACCGAGGAGGGCGCCGACGAAGGCGGGCAGCAGGTACTCCAGACCGACGCTCGGGTTGCCCGTCTGCTGCTGGGCGGCGAGGAGGACCCCGGCGAAGCCGACGACCAGGCCCGACCCGGTGAAGGCGTAGACGGAGTACCGGTGGGTGGGGATGCCGATGATGCCGGCGGCGCGCGGGTTGGAGCCGATGACGTACAGGTACCTGCCGAGCGGCAGCCGCTCCAGCACCACCCAGAGGCCGGCCGTGAGGGCGAGCACGTAGAAGGCCGGCAGCGGCAGGCCGAGGAACCGGGAGTCGTAGAGGCCGGTGAAGTCGGCGGGGAGGCCGCTCGGGCCGGGGACGATCCGGCCGCCGTCGGTGATCCAGCCGGTGAAGGCGTACATGATGCTGCCGGTGCCGAGCGTGGCGATGAAGGAGTCGATCCGCCCGAACTCGACGACGACGCCGTTGAGCGCGCCGACCGCCGCCCCTCCGAGGACCACGACGAGGCAGGCGGCGGGCCAGGGCCAGCCCTCGTTGACGATGAGCTGCATCACCAGCACGTGCGCCAGGCCGAGACCGTAGCCGATGGACAGGTCGAACTTGCCGGCGGCGATCGGGATCGTCGCACCCAGCGCCAGGAGGGCGGGGATGGACTGGTTGGAGAGGATCGAGGACACGTTGTCCCGGGTGGGGAAGGTGCCCGGCAGGGTGAGGGAGAAGACGAGGAAGAGCAGGACGGCCAGGGCCAGGAGGCCGTAGCTGCCGACGAGGTGCCCGCGGAGGTGGCCCAGCGGGGATCGGCGCGAGGGGGAGTGGGTCATCGGCTCGTCGCGGTCCCGGTGATCGGGGGCATGGCCGAGGCGGTCCGGGTGAGTTCCGTGACGGTGAGCGACGCACCGGTCAGTTCGGCGCTCACGGTTCCGCGGACGAACACCAGCGCGCGGTGGCACACGCCCGCGACCTCCTCGAAATCGGTGGAGATGAGCAGGACCGCCAGACCGGAGGCCAGCGCGTCGTCGAGCAGCCGGTGGATCACGGCCTTGGCGCCGACGTCCACACTGGCGGTCGGCTCCTCGAGGACGAGCAGGCGCAGGTTCCCGCGCAGCCACCGGCCGACCATGACCTTCTGCTGGTTGCCGCCGGACAGGGTGGCGATCGGCACCTCGCTGTCTCGGGGGTGCACCGAGAATCGGTCGATCAGGGCGGTGGCCTCGGCGCGCTCGCGGCGGGGGCCGGTCCACCGCAGCGCCGGGACACCGGCGGCCCGGGGGTTCGCCAGAAAGTTCTCCCGTACGGTCAGTTCGGCGGCGCAGCCCTCCTCCTGACGGTTGCCCGCCACGAAGCCGACGCCGGAGTCGAGAGCGGCGCAGACCCTGCGCGGGCGGTACGGCCGGCCGTCGAGCAGTGCCCGCCCGCCCAGGATCGGCCGGGCGCCGGCGAGGGCGCGGCCCAGGTCCATGTGGCCGGCGCCGGTCAGGCCCACCATGCCGAGGATCTCCCCGGCCCGCAGGTCCAGGCTGACCGGCCCGGCGTACGCGGTCCGTACGCCGTCGAGGCGCAGGAGGGGCGGGCCGGTCAGCCTGGACCTGCGGGCCGGGGAGATCC
>NZ_JARAYQ010000160.1:0-19768 GCF_033794505.1 Streptomyces sp. MB09-01
CCCCGGGTCCGACCCCCGCCCGATCCGGCACGCATCACGCTCCGCGCGCCCCGTGCCGCGCCCGCCGCGTCTCACGCCCTGAGCAGCGGCACCATCACCTCGTCGATCAGCTCCGCGATCTCGGTGTCCCCCCATTCGCTACCGCACACCTTGGCGCGGTACATCAGCATCGCCGGAATGACATCCACGACAAACGGACCAGTCGCGTCCGGCCGCACGTCACCCCGCGCGATTCCGCGCAGCACAAGCTCCCTGATCAGCCGCTGGGCCGGCTCGTGCAGCCCTGACCAGATGACCCCGTGGAACCGCTCCGCATGCTTGTGATCGCATTCGTGAAGCACCGACCGCAGCGCCTGTCCGGCGCGGGAGTGCATGACGTCCCGCGTGCGCACGCAGAGCAGGTGGAGGTCCTCACGGATCGACCCGCCGTCGGCAATCTCTCCTATCTGCGGCAGACCGGTCCGCAGCGCATCGGCCACGAGGTCCGCCTTCGACGGCCAGCGCCGATAGAGGGAGGCCTTGCCCGTGTGCGAGCCGGCCGCGACGCCCTCCATGGTGAGCGCGTTCCAGCCGACCGTGCTCAGCTGCTCCAACGCGGCGTCCAGAATCGCCCGTTCGAGTTCGGAACCCCGCCTGCGCCCCGGCGACGCCACCGACCAGCGCGAACCCGCCATCTCTCCACCTCCCGACCGGCCCCCGTGCCGCACGTACGCATTTTCAGCTTTAGAGAACGCTTGCGTTCCCTAAGGACCGGCTCCTACCGTGGCCCTGTAGTGAACGAATACGTTCACTATTTCACTTTGGGGGGATCCTCAGTGACAAGCTCTCAACTCGCCACGCCCCGGATACCGGGGGCGGCCCGCCGCGAGGGGCGTCCCGGAGTGGCGCTCGCGGTCATCGCCGCGTGCCAGCTCATGGTCGTCCTCGACGCGACGATCGTGAACATCGCGCTCCCGCACATCCAGGAAGCGCTCAGCTTCAGCACGACGGACCTCTCCTGGGTGCTCAGCGCCTACACCCTCACCTTCGGCGGTCTGCTGCTGCTCGGCGGCCGGGCCGGTGACATCCTGGGCCGGCGCCGCGTGTTCCTGTCCGGAATCCTGCTCTTCACCCTGGCCTCCCTCCTCGGCGGGTTCGCCCAGGAGCCCTGGCAGCTGCTCGCGGCCCGTGCCCTGCAAGGGGTGGGCGGCGCGATCGCCTCCCCGACCTCGCTCGCCCTGATCACCACGACCTTTCCCGAAGGCCCCGAACGGAACCGGGCGTTCGGGGTGTTCGCGGCCGTCTCCGCGGGCGGCGGCGCGATCGGCCTGCTGGCCGGCGGCATGCTGACCGAGTGGCTCGACTGGCGCTGGGTGCTTTTCGTCAACGTCCCGATCGGCGTGCTGATCGCGGTCCTCACCCCGCTCTACATCACCGAGTCCGAGCGCCACCCCGGCCGCTTCGACATCGCCGGAGCCCTCACCTCCACCGGCGGCATGGCGTCGCTCGTCTACGGGTTCATCCGCGCCTCGGAGGACGGCTGGCGCGACTCGCTCACCATCGGCTCCTTCGCCGCGGCCTTCGTCCTGCTCGCGCTCTTCGTCGTCATCGAATCCCGGGCCCGCGAGCCGATCATCCCGCTGCGCATGTTCGCCGACCGCAACCGCACCGGCACGTACGTGATCATGCTCGGCCTCGCGGCGGCGATGTTCGGCATGTTCTTCTTCATCGTCCAGTTCGTGCAGAACGTGCTGGGCTTCTCCCCGATCGAGTCCGGGCTCGGCTTCCTGCCCGTGACCGTCGCCATCGTCACCGCCGCCGGTCTCTCGCAGCGGTTCCTGCCGCGCTTCGGCCCCAAGCCCTTCATGGTCATCGGGTCCGCGCTCACCGGCACCGGGCTGGCCTGGCTGACCTTCCTCCGGACCGACAGCTCGTACGTCTCCGGCGTGCTCGGCCCGATGCTGCTCTTCGGCTTCGGCATGGGCCTCAACTTCGTGACCCTCACCCTGACCGCCGTCTCCGGGGTGGCGCCGAAGGAGGCCGGCGCGGCCTCGGGGCTGCTCAACGCCAGCCAGCAGGTGGGCGGCTCGCTGGGCCTCTCCATCCTGGTCACCGTCTTCGGCACGGCCAGCCGCAACGAGGCCGCGCAACAGGTCCCGGTCTTCATGGCGCAGGCGAGCCCCGACCAGCTGGCCGCCTTCAAGGAGACCCGGCAGCTGCCCGACCCCTGGGGGGACCTCGTCCTCGCCCAGGGCATCTCCACCGCGTTCTACGCCGCCGTGGCGATGGCGGGGCTGGCCCTGGCCACCGCCCTGTTGGTGATCCGGGTGCGCAAGAGCGACCTGGACGCCCTGGCCGGCGCGGCCGCACAGGGCGGGCCGGCCGCCTGAACTCCTGTCGTACGAGAGCCCGGGCGCGGGGAACGGCCCCCGCGCCCGGGCCCTCATAAGAACTCTCCCGGCGCCGCGTTTCCCTAGCGCTCCAGGCGGCTTCCGAAGGCGCCCAGGCGCGAGCAGACCTCGTACGAGGCCGTCACCGGGCGCTCGCGCAGGATGTGCCGCGCCCGGTACTCGCCCAGGCTCATGGCGTACCAGGGGACGTCCCCGGCCCTGGACATCTCGTCGTTGATCCCGCGCAGGGCGCAGGACCTCTGGGGCTCGGGCAGCCGGTCCAGGGCGGGCGCGGCGTCGGCCGACAGCGACTGGAAGTAGGCCAGGTCGATCTTCGTGTCCTCCTCGAAGCGGGCGACGTTCCGCTCGGCGACCATCCCGTCCGGGGACAGCAGGCCGAAGGCCAGGACGGCGGCCGCCGCACTGCCCGCGACCGCGCGCGGCAGCCAGCGTGCGCCGAACACCCCGGCCGCCATGATCAGTACGATGACCAGCCCGAGCCACAGCTCCATGGCGGCCACCGACACGCGCAGCCTGGTCAGCCCGTACGCGTCCACGTAGAGGTCCATCCGGCGCAGCGCGGCGGCGACGACGATCAGGGTCAGCGCGCAGAGCACGCCGAGGACGATACGGACGAAGCGGCGGTCGCCCGCTCCGGAGCGCGGGGCCCAGCGCAAGGCGAGCGCGATCACGGCGAGGGTGAACAGGGTGACCCAGAGCAGCTGCCAGAAGCCCTGGCGTGCGTACTCGGCGTAGCTCAGGCGGGTGCTTTCGAGGACCTTGTCGTAGCCCCCGAACAGGACGGCCAGCTGGACGGCGTTGAAGGCGGCGAAGAGCAGGTTGAGCACGACGAGCGGAAGGGCCCATTCGACACGGGAGCGCGGCTTGCCCGGGGCCACCTTGATCCGGTCCCAGCGCAGCGGGGCCGCGGCGGTGCGGGCGGCAGCGAGCGCGATCAGCGTGCCGAGGAGGAAGAGCAGGAACCGGATGGGCCCGTTCTCGGTCGACACATCGGGGATCAGGCCGCCCAGGAGGTCTGCGAAGGCGGCGTCGGCGGAGGCGAACAGCGCGCCGAAGACCACCAGCAGGGCCACGGTGACGGCGGTCGCCTTGGCGACGGGCAGCCAGCGGTCCTTGCTGACCCCGCCGCGCGACCGCAGTCCGATCAGCCCCCAGGCGAGCCCGGACACGGCGGAGTCGAAGAAGCCGAGCGGGCTGAGCAGGACGCCGGGCCAGGTACGGCTGCCGTGCAGGGCCAGCGCGCCCAGCAGGACGGCGGACAGGATCGCGAGCGTGGACGGCCAGGCGGAGTCGCGCAGGGCGGGTACGGCAAGGAGGGCGAGGCAGCCGATCGCCCAGACCACGGTCCAGGGCCGGGCCGTACGCCGTGCCGTGCGGGCGGCGACGTACGCGGCGAGGACGGCGGGCAGCACCGCGAGCAGCAGGCCCGGGCCCATGCCGTCGCCGAGGAGCAGTGCGGCGGCGAGGCCGGCGGCGAGGGCGGCGAGGAGGGTGGCGGTCGCGATGGGGGCTGCCTCGGAGGGGCGCACGAGGGTGACCCACGAGGGCGTCGCGGACTGCGCTTGAGCGCCGAGCCATGGGCGCTGCTGGTGCTGGTGCGCCTGCCGGGCCTGCCACGTGGCGGCGTCGGCGGGCACCGCCGCCGGTGGGCCGGCCGGGCCGGTGGTTGCGCCTGCGGCCGGAGCAGCGGGGGGCGCCGGTGCTTCCGGAGCGACCGGTGCCGCCGGAACCGCCGGAGCCGGACTCGCGGGCGGATCCCCGGCCTTGGCCCCTGCGTCGGCTGTGCCGTCGGAGGCCCTCGAGTCCTTCGGTTCCTTCGGGTCCTTCGGGTCCTTCGGGTCCTTGGACCGGGCTTCGTCGGCCCCGCCGGTGTTCTCTGACATCGGGTTCCCTCCCCTGACGGCCGCCCCATCGTTCCGTGGGGGCGGCGCAGCGCACAGAGTAGGCCGGTGACAGGTGGTTTTGAACAGGATCAAAAGAGCCCTGTGGCAGGACCGTGACAATCGGAAGGACTCATTTCACCCCGCTCCGGACGCCCGGAGCGGCCATCCGTCAGCGGGCCGCCGCCTCCGGCAGCCAGGCCGGCAGGGCCTCGGTGCGCGCCAGCCAGGCGGCCGGCAGCACCGCGTCCCCGCGGGCTCCCAGCACCCCGCCGACGATCGCGCAGGTCGTGTCCACGTCGCCGCCCACCTGCGCGGTGGTCCAGAACGCCCGCTCGTAGTCGTCCAGCGCACGCGCCGCGGACCACAGCGCGAACGGCACGGTGTCGTGGGCGCTCGTGCGCCGCCCGCAGCCCAGCACCGCCGCGACCGTGGTCGCGTCGCCGTAATCCAGCATGTCCCGCGCCCGCCGCAGCCCGGCGCCCACGGCGCTGCGCGGCACCAGCGCGATCACTCCGTCCAGCAGGTCGGAGGCCTTCGGCGGACCGTCCGGAGCGGCTGCCAGCGCGGCGGCCGCGGCGACGGCCATCGCCCCGCACACGGCCTCGCGGTGCTGGTGGGTGGTGTAGGCGGAAATCTCCGCCTGATGAATGGCCTGCTCCGGGTCGTCGGCGTACCAGGCGCCCAGCGGCGCGATCCGCATGGCGGCGCCATTGCCCCACGAGCCTTGCCCGTTGAACAGTTCCGCGGCCAGGGTGCGCCAGTCCTCGCCCTCGCGCACCAGCCGCAGCATCCGGTTGACCGCGGGCCCGTAGCCCCGGTCGAAGTCGTGGTGGTGGGCGAAGGAACGCGCGAGCGCGTCCTGGTCGATCCGTCCGTGCTCGGCCAGCACGGCCACCACCGAGCAGGCCATCTCGGTGTCGTCGGTCCACTGCCACGTCTCGGTGCCGGCGGGCAGCTCGCGCCGCTTGAGCAGCGGGTAGTTCACGGGGACGAAGTACTGGGAGCCCAGGGCGTCACCCAGTGCCAGCCCGCGGAGGCTGGACATGGCGCGCGCGTAGCGCCGTTCGGGAGTGGAGTCAGGCGTCATCGCGGGTCACTCTAGCCGTCCAGGTCATAAGGCTCAGGTGTGGTCCACCGCTCAAACGGGCGGTCCATCCGGTACCGGCCGTCCGGGCCCCGCAGGAGCACCCGGAATTCGCCGTTGCCGGGATTGGACAGGGCCTCGAATTCGGCCACCGACCAGTGGAACCAGCGCATGCAGAACAGCCGCATCGTCAGCCCGTGCGTCACCAGCAGGACGTTCTCGGGGTGGTCCGGGGCCTCGAAGCTGCGGTACAGGCTCTCCAGGAAGGACCCGACCCGGTCGTACACGTCGGCCCCGGACTCGCCCTGCGCGAACCGGTAGAAGAAGTGTCCGTACGCGTCCCGGTACGCCTTCTGCAGCCGTACGTCGTTCCGGTCCTGCCAGTTCCCCCAGTCCTGCTCGCGCAGCCTCGGCTCCTCGCGCATCCGGACCCGAGCCGGGTCCAGCCGGAGTTCACGGAAGGTCTGCAGGGTCCTGCGGTAGGGGGAGACGTACGCGCTGATGGTCTCCTCGCCGAAGAGCTCGCGCAGCCGTACCCCGGCCGCCGCAGCCTGCTCGCGCCCGCGCGGGGTCAGCCGCAGGGCGTGGTCGGGCTCGCGTTCGTACACCGAGTCGTCGGCGTTCCCCTCCGATTCCCCGTGCCGGACAAGGACGATGCGCCGTGGTCGAGCCATCCCACGACCCTATTCGGCCATTGGCCGACCGGTGCACCGGGCACGCCGAACGGCCCGACGGTAGTCGTACGGTCATACCGTCCAGGACGGTTCGAGATCGACGACGTCACCGGTGAGGGCCTCGACATCGGCCTGGATCTGGGCGCGCAGGGAGAGCCGCTCGACCCGCTCCTGCCGGTACTTGCCGTGCTCGGCGGCCGCGTGCCACATCGACAGCACCAGGAACTCCCGGCCCGGGGCCTCCCCGAAGAGACCGCGGATCATCCCGGGCGAGCCCGCCATCGCCGGATTCCACACCTTCTCCTGCATCAGGGCGAAGTGGTCGACCCGGCCCTCCCGGACGCGGGTGTGCGCGACCCGCACCACGTCGGCATCGGTGAAGCGCGGCTCGAAGCCGGTCTTCACGTCGAAGCGGTGGTCGAAGAGGGTGACCCGCAGATCGGTGTAGGTGCCGTTCTGCGCAGCGGCCAGCCGGTCGTGCGAGCGGGCCATGAAGGAGTCGTAGAAGGACCGGCTCTCCCAGAACGCGAAGACATGCGCGACCCCCTGCCGGCCCCGGCTCCAGCCGCCGCCCTGCCCCCGGAAACCCGGCTCGCCCGGCAGCCCCGCCCATTTTCGCTGCCCGCGCTCGAACCCGCGTCGGTCCGTCACCGTGCAGCGAATCCACTTGACCAGCACTGCGCCATCGTACGGGCCAGGCGCGGCCCGGGTCAGTCCCCGGCGCGGTGGATCCGCACCAGTTCCGCCGCATCCCGTTCGGCCAGGCGAAGCCCGAACTCCCGGTCGAGCACGGCGAGCAGATCGTCCGCGCCGACGGTCCGCCGCTCGGCCCGCCCGTCGGGATGCAGCAGGGTGAGCTCCCGCCCGACGAGCGCCCGGCGGACGGAACCGCCCGGGTGGTGGACGACGAGCCGCCCCACGAAGGAGGAGTGGGGATGGGTGGAGCTGTAGTGGTTGAGCAGGACGTAGTCGACGGGGTGGTAACGCTGCGGGGAGAAGGCGTACAGGTCCCGCCAGGTCCCACCGCGCAGGAGGCACAGCACGAGGACGCCGTCCTCCTCCTCGCGGACGCGGTACGTCCACTCCCCCTGCTCGACCGCGACGCCGGGGCGCCCCAGCGGAACCGGCTCGCGGGGGCCCTGGTGGCCGAACCCCGCATCGCACAGCCACGGTTCGCCGTCGACCGTGACGACGAGGACGGCGTGCGTCACGGCCAGCAGGGAGTCCCCGCGGGTGCGGTTGCGGGCACCGCGCCCGGAGACCTCGAAGCCGATCCGCTCCAGGGCAGCGGCCAGCAGCGAGTTCTGCTCGTAGCAGTAGCCACCGCGGCCGGCGTGCACGAGCTTGTCCTCGATCGACTTGACGTCCAGCGCGACGGGGCGGCCGAGCAGGACGTCCAGGCTCTCGAAGGGGATGGCCGCGGTGTGGGCCCGGTGCACTGCGTACAACGTGGCCAGGTCCGGCCGGAGTTCCCGGCCTTCTCGCGCGTTCTCCTGAAGTCCGATCCGCGCCAGATACGCGTCCAGGTCCAGCTCGTCACCGCTCCACATGGCTCCCCGCTTCCCCGTTCCCCCGTGCCGGCGGCATCGCGCCGCCGTGAAATCCCGGAGCACCGGTTCGCCGCACCCCGCACAATGATCGCCATGACGGCCCTGCACACCAACCCGCTTTTCGCCCGCCTCGCCGACGCCGAACGCATCCTGGTCGCCGGCGCGGGCGGCGGCTTCGACATCTACGCCGGCCTGCCGATCGCCCTCTCCCTCCTGCACCAGGGCAAGGAGGTCCACCTGGCGAACCTCTCCTTCAGCTCCCTCGCCGGACTGCCCGTCGAGGAATGGGCCGCCCCCGACCTCGCCGTCATCACCCCCGACTCCGCGCCGCACCAGACGTACTTCCCCGAACGAACGCTGGCCCAGTGGCTCCAGCTGCACCGCTATCCGGCGCGCGTGTACGCCTTCCCGCAGATCGGCGTGCAGCCGCTGCGCGCCGCCTACCGCGCGCTGGTGGACCTCCACCGCATCGATGCGATCGTCCTGGTCGACGGCGGCACGGACATCCTGATGCGGGGCGACGAAGCCGGCCTCGGCACCCCCGAGGAGGACCTGACCAGCGTGGCGGCGCTGGCCGCGCTGGACGACGTACCGGAGCGGCTCGTCGTGTCGGTCGGCTTCGGCGTCGACGCCTACCACGGGGTCAGCCACGCCCTGGTGCTGGAGAACATCGCAGCGCTGGAGCGCGCGGGAGCGTACCTCGGCGCGTTCTCCGTGCCGCGCGCCACCCGCGAGGGCGCGCTGTTTCTGGACGCCGTGGCCCATGCCCAGGACCACACCCCGGACCGCCCCAGCATCGTCAACGGCTCGATCGCCGCGGCCGTGCGGGGCTCCTTCGGCGACGTGCAGTTCACCACCCGCACCCAGGGCAGCGAGCTCTTCGTGAACCCGCTGATGTCGCTGTGCTTCGCCTTCGACCTGCCGGGCCTGGCCGCGCGCTGCCTCTACCTGGACCGCATCGAGGACACCCACCTGATACGCCAGGTGCATTCCCGGATCGCGGAATTCCGCGAGGAGCTCGTCACCCGCCCGCCCCGCCGCATCCCCCACTGAGAACGCCGGAGGCGGGCGGGTCTCCCCGGGGAGACCCGCCCGCCTCCGGCGGTTCACGCGCCGTGACTCCGGCGTCGTCGGACCAGTCGGGTCTCTCCTTGGTCAGGTGGTGGGCGACGGTCGCTGCCGCGAGGTACCGCTCGGCCGTCGGCCCCAGGAGACCGAAGGGGACCGGCCTCGGGCCGGTCCCCTTCGTGACCTGCTGGTCAGCTCCCCGCGCCGGCTACGCCGGACAGTACGTCCGGTGTAGCCCCGCGAGGTGTCAGCTGCAGCCGCTGGTCGAGCCGCAGCCCTCGCAGATGTAGCAGGAACCGGCGCGCTGCATCTTCGTACCGCAGGAGAAGCAGAGCGGGGCGTCGGCGGAGACGCCGAGCTGCATCTCGACCAGTTCGGCGCTGCTGTGCGCCGTCTTCGGGGCCGGGACCGGGACGGTCACGGCCGGCTTCGGCGCCGACGGCACCGCGGCCAGCGGGACCGACTGGGTCAGCGACTCGGTGTCCAGCTCGTCCTCGAGGGGCTCGTAGGAGCCGGTGTCGAGGTGGCGCTGACGCTCCTCGGCGGTGTGGATGCCGAGGGCCGAGCGGGTCTCGAAGGGCAGGAAGTCGAGCGCCAGGCGGCGGAAGATGTAGTCGACGATCGACTGCGCCATCCGCACGTCCGGGTCGTCCGTCATGCCGGCCGGCTCGAAGCGCATGTTCGTGAACTTCGAGACGTAGGTCTCCAGCGGCACGCCGTACTGGAGGCCGACCGAGACGGCGATCGAGAAGGCGTCCATCATGCCCGCGAGGGTCGAGCCCTGCTTGGACATCTTCAGGAAGACCTCGCCCAGGCCGTCGTCCGGGTAGGAGTTCGCGGTCATGTAGCCCTCGGCTCCACCGACCGTGAAGGAGGTGGTGATGCCCGGGCGGCCCTTCGGGAGGCGCTTGCGGACCGGCCGGTACTCGATGACCTTCTCGACGGTGGCGCGGATGGTCTCCTCCGTCTTGGCGGCGACCTCCTCCTTCTCCTCTTCCTTCTTCTTCGCGGAGAGGGGCTGGCCGACCTTGCAGTTGTCGCGGTAGATCGCGAGCGCCTTGACGCCCATCTTCCACGCCTCGAAGTAGATCTCCTCGATCTCCTCGACGGTCGCCGTCTCCGGCATGTTGACCGTCTTCGAGATCGCGCCGGAGATCCAGGGCTGGATCGCGGCCATCATGCGGACGTGGCCCATCGCGGAGATGGAGCGCTCGCCCATGGCGCAGTCGAACACCGAGTAGTGCTCGGTCTTCAGGCCCGGGGCGTCGACGACCACGCCGTGCTCGGCGATGTGGGAGACGATCGCCTCGATCTGCTCCTCCTGGTAACCCAGGCGGCGCAGGGCCTGCGGGACGGTGCCGTTGACGATCTGCATCGAGCCGCCGCCGACGAGCTTCTTGAACTTGACCAGCGCCAGGTCCGGCTCGACACCGGTGGTGTCGCAGGACATCGCGAGACCGATGGTGCCGGTCGGCGCGAGGACGGAAGCCTGGGAGTTGCGGAAGCCGTTCTTCTCGCCGAGGCGCAGGACGTCCTGCCAGGCCTCGGTGGCCGCGGCCCAGATGACGTTGTCCAGGTCGTCGGTGCGCGGCGCGACGGCGTTGGCGTCGGCGTGCTGCTTCATGACGCGCTTGTGCGACTCGGCGTTGCGGGCGTAGCCGTCGTACGGGCCGACGATCGCGGCCAGCTCGGCGGAACGCTTGTACGCCGTACCGGTCATCAGCGAGGTGATCGACGCGGCGAGGGTGCGGCCGCCGTCCGAGTCGTACGCGTGGCCGGTGGCCATCAGCAGGGCGCCGAGGTTGGCGTAGCCGATGCCCAGCTGGCGGAAGGCGCGGGTGTTCTCGCCGATCTTCTGCGTCGGGAAGTCCGCGAAGCAGATCGAGATGTCCATCGCGGTGATGACGAGCTCGACGACCTTGGAGAAGCGCTCGGCGTCGAAGGACTGGTTGCCCTTGCCGTCGTCGTTGAGGAACTTCATCAGGTTCAGCGACGCGAGGTTGCAGGACGTGTTGTCCAGGTGCATGTACTCGCTGCAGGGGTTGGACGCGGTGATGCGGCCGGACTCGGGGCAGGTGTGCCAGTTGTTGATCACACCGTCGTACTGGATGCCCGGGTCGGCACAGGCCCACGCGGCCTCGGCGAGCTTGCGGAAGAGCGCCTTGGCGTCGACCTTCTCGATGACCTCACCGGTCATGCGGGCACGCAGGCCGAACTCGGTGCCGTTCTCGACGGCCGTCATGAACTCGTCGTTCACGCGAACGGAGTTGTTGGCGTTCTGGTACTGGACGGACGTGATGTCGTCGCCGCCCAGGTCCATGTCGAAGCCCGCGTCGCGCAGGGCGCGGATCTTCTCCTCTTCCTTCACCTTGGTCTCGATGAAGGCCTCGACGTCCGGGTGGTCCACGTCCAGGACGACCATCTTGGCAGCGCGGCGGGTGGCACCGCCCGACTTGATCGTTCCTGCGGACGCGTCGGCGCCGCGCATGAAGGAGACCGGGCCGGAGGCGTTGCCGCCGGAGGAGAGGAGCTCCTTGGAGGAGCGGATGCGGGAGAGGTTCAGGCCGGCGCCGGAGCCGCCCTTGAAGATCATGCCCTCTTCCTTGTACCAGTCGAGGATCGACTCCATGGAGTCGTCGACGGCCAGGATGAAGCAGGCGGAGACCTGCTGCGGCTGGGGCGTGCCGACGTTGAACCACACCGGGGAGTTGAAGCTGAAGATCTGGTGCAGGAGGGCGTAGGTCAGCTCGTGCTCGAAGATCTCCACGTCGGCGGGCGACGAGAAGTAGTCGAAGTCCTCGCCGGCCTTCGTGTACGTCTTCACGATCCGGTCGATCAGCTGCTTCAGACCGGTCTCGCGCTGCGGGGTGCCGACCGCGCCGCGGAAGTACTTGCTGGTGACGATGTTGACCGCGTTCACCGACCAGAAGTCGGGGAACTCGACGCCACGCTGCTCGAAGTTGACCGAGCCGTCGCGCCAGTTGGTCATGACGACGTCACGGCGCTCCCAGCTCACCTCGTCGTAGGGGTGCACGCCCGGGGTGGTGTGGATGCGCTCGATACGCAGGCCGCCCTTGGCAGCCTTGGTCCCCTTGGCGCGGGAACCACGTGCCGAGCCGCTCGCCGTCTCTGTCATGCCGCTTCCTCCCATATGCGGGCAAAAACGCCCTAAAGTGCCAGCGCTATTCCGCGGCACGGTGCTGTGTGTCTGTTTCTACGTTTTTCTCCCCCGGCTCTCGCCGGGAGGGGCCTCCGGGCCGACCGGCCGCGTCACGGTGCGTGCGCATCGCGGCGCGGGCCGCCCGGTCAGCCGGAGGCGGAGGCGGGCACGGGGACCGAAGCGGTCCCTCCGGGCTCGCACTCATGGGGGTGAGGCCGCGGCTCGCGCAGTTCCGCGATGGCGGTCTCGAAGTCTTCAAGGGTGTCGAACGCTTTGTAGACGGACGCGAAGCGCAGGTAGGCGACCAGGTCGAGCTCCTGCAACGGGCCGAGAATGGCCAGACCCACGTCGTGGGTGGTCAGCTCGGCACTCCCGGTGGCGCGCACCGCCTCCTCGACCCGCTGGCCGAGCTTGGCGAGGGCGTCCTCGGTGACTGGCCGTCCCTGGCACGCCTTGCGCACGCCGGAGATGACCTTGGTACGGCTGAAGGGTTCCGTCACCCCGCTGCGCTTGATCACCATCAGCGAGGCCGTCTCCACCGTCGTGAAGCGACGGGAGCAGTCGGGGCACTGACGGCGCCTGCGGATCGACGTACCGTCGTCCGTGGTGCGGCTGTCGACGACACGGCTGTCGGGGTGCCTGCAGAAGGGGCAGTGCACGGTTCCCTCACCCTCCCTCTTGGCACGACAGAATCACCCCACAGGCCCCTGAACAACGGAGACGGACTCTGTCGGGGGCTCGTGGAGCAGCCTCCAGCATATGCGATCCCAGGAGCCTCAACAGACCCGAGGACCACTACTTCTGGGTGGCCGCGCCCATCCAACCACTAGATCTTGGGTTGGACGGGATTTTCGTGGCTCTGCGTGTCGCGGTGTCCGCCAGGCGGTCACGAGGTCCCGCGATGCCACACTGGGCGCGGGCCGGCACCGGCGCCACAAGTCCCACAGGCCCGGACGGCGGCGACCCGACCGGGAAGGGTAGCGTAAGCAGCGGACGTCAGATCGAACCCGCGTTCGGCGAGCCGATCGCCCATACACCCCTTGATGTGCCCACGCCGGACGATCCGCGATTTTTCACTCGAACGTGTGTTTGGCGCAACCTTTCGAAAGCTACTACCGTTGTCCAGCTAGGGAGAACATTTCGAGAGGGGCCGACGTGACCACCACCGCAGACAGTGCCACCATCACTGCCCAGAACCGCTCCCAGAGCCGACTCGAGCCGGTGCATGCCATGAACGACGCAAACCTGAACCCGGATGCGGAGCCCGTAGTACGCCCCGCACGCTCGCTGCCAGGTCGACCTCCAGGCATCCGCGCCGACAGCTCCGGGCTCACGGACCGGCAGCGGAGGGTCATCGAGGTCATTCGCGACTCCGTGCAGCGCCGGGGGTACCCGCCGTCCATGCGGGAGATCGGCCAGGCGGTCGGCCTGTCCAGCACCTCGTCGGTCGCCCACCAGCTGATGGCCCTCGAGCGGAAGGGCTTCCTGCGCCGCGACCCGCACCGCCCCCGCGCCTACGAGGTACGCGGCTCCGACCAGCCCAGCTCGCAGCCCACGGACACCACCGGCAAGCCCGCCGCCTCCTACGTTCCCCTGGTCGGCCGGATCGCGGCCGGCGGCCCGATCCTCGCCGAGGAGTCGGTCGAGGACGTGTTCCCGCTCCCCCGCCAGCTCGTCGGCGACGGCGAGCTCTTCGTCCTCAAGGTCGTCGGCGATTCGATGATCGAGGCCGCCATCTGTGACGGCGATTGGGTCACGGTCCGTCGCCAGCCCGTCGCGGAGAACGGCGACATCGTCGCCGCGATGCTCGACGGCGAAGCCACCGTCAAGCGCTTCAAGCGCGAGGACGGCCACGTCTGGCTCCTCCCGCACAACGCCGCCTACCAGCCCATCCCCGGTGACGACGCGACCATCCTCGGCAAGGTCGTCGCCGTGCTGCGTCGGGTCTGACCCCCGCCGCCTCCATCCGGCCCCCGGGACCCCCTGCGCCGGTCCCGGGGGCTTTCGTGTGCCCCCGGAACTCGTTCGCCTGGGGTACTACCTGGAACGGTTGCGGCCCGGGACCGGCGGACTGCTACTCGCCGTCGGCCTTGGCCTTCGCATCGATCGCGGCCAGGGAGCGGCGGGCCTGGTTGCGATCCGTGGTGTACCAGAAGTCAGGCAGCGTGGCCCGCAGGAAGCTCCCGTACCGGGCCGTGGCCAGCCGGGGGTCCAGCACCGCGACGACGCCCCGGTCGCCCGTGGCCCGTACGAGACGACCTGCGCCCTGCGCCATCAGCAGGGCGGCGTGGGTGGCCGCGACGGCCATGAAGCCGTTGCCGCCGTGCTCCTCCACCGACTTCTGGCGGGCGCTCATCAGCGGGTCGTCGGGGCGCGGGAAGGGGATCCGGTCCATGACCACGAGCTGGCAGCTGGGGCCGGGCACGTCCACGCCCTGCCAGAGCGACAGCGTCCCGAACAGGCAGGTCTTCGGGTCCGCGGCGAAGGCCTTGATCAGCTCGCCGAGGGTCTCCTCGCCCTGGAGCAAGATCGGGTTGTCGAGCCGGCCACGCAGCTCCTCGGCGGCCGCCTTGGCACCGCGCATGGAGGAGAAGAGGCCGAGGGTCCGGCCGCCGGCGGCCTCGATCAGCTCGGCGAGCTCGTCCATCATGTCGCCGCGGGTTCCCTCGCGGCCCGGCGTGGCCAGGTGCTTGGCGACGTAGAGGATGCCCTGCTTCGGGTAGTCGAAGGGCGAGCCGACGTCGAGGCCACGCCAGACGGGGACGTCGTCCCCCTCGACGCCCTCGGGAGACAGCCCCAGGGAGGCCGCGACGCCGTTGAAGTCGCCGCCCAGCTTGAGGGTGGCCGAGGTCAGGACCACCGAGCGGTCCTCGAACAGCTTCTCCCGCAGCAGGCCGGACACCGAAAGCGGGGCGACCCGGAGAGTGGCGCCGAAGCGGTCGTGGCGCTCGTACCAGACGACGTCGTACTCGGAGCCGTTGGTGATCCGCTCCGCCACCGCGTGGACGCTCTCCACCGCGGCCAGGGCCTGCTTGCGCACCGCGTCCTCGTCCTGGACGGACTTGTCGCGGGTCGAGCCGATCGCGGAGATCACGTTGCGCGCGGCGTCGCGCAGCGACATCAGCGCGTAGCCGAGGTCTTCGGGGACCTGCTCCAGGCGGCCCGGGAGCGCCAGCTCCATGACCCGCTCGAAGGACTCCGAGGCGGTCTGCAGGGAGTCGGCGGTCTTCTCGTCGACCAGCTTGGCCGCACGCTTCACGGCCCGGTTGACCTGCCCGGGCGTGAGCTCGCCGGTGGCGACGCCGGTGACCCGGGAGACCAGCTCGTGGGCCTCGTCCACGATCAGCACCTCGTGCTGCGGCAGCACCGGGGCGCCTTCGATGGCGTCGATGGCGAGGAGCGCGTGGTTGGTGACGACCACGTCCGCGAGCTTGGCCCGCTCGCGGGCGGCCTCCGCGAAGCACTCAGCCCCGTACGCGCACTTCGTCGCGCCCAGGCATTCGCGCGAGGAGACGGAGATCTGCGACCAGGCCTTGTCCGAGACGCCCGGCGTCAGGTCGTCGCGGTCGCCGGTCTCCGTCTCGTCCGCCCAGTCGCGCAGGCGCAGCAGGTCCTTGCCGAGCTTGCTGGTGGGGGTGGCCGCCTCGAACTGGTCGAAGAGACCGTCCTCCTCGTCCTGCGGAGCACCCTCGTGCAGGCGGTGCAGGCACAGATAGTTCGACCGGCCCTTGAGCATGGCGAACTGCGGACGGCGGCGCAGCTGCGGATGCAGGGCCTCCACCGTCCGGGGCAGGTCGCGCTCGACGAGCTGCCGCTGGAGGGCGAGGGTCGCGGTGGCCACGACCACGCGCTCGCCGTGGGCGAGGGCCGGCACCAGGTAGCCCAGGGACTTGCCGGTACCGGTACCGGCCTGGATGAGCCGGTGGGAGTTGTCGTCGATCGCTTCGGCGACGGCTTCGGCCATGGCCACCTGGCCGGGGCGCTCCGTGCCGCCGACGGCGGAGACGGCGGCGTGCAGCAGGTCGGGGAGGGAGGGCTTCGTCATAGCACTGCCAACCCTACGGGGCCCCACCGACAGCGAGTGCACCGACGAGGAATCACGGCCGGTACAAGGGGTTGGGTACGGTGCCGTGCTGCACGGCGTGCGGGCGGTCGGGGCGGTCGCGGTAGCCGTCCTCGTAGAGCCGGTTCCGGTTGAGGCAGAGCCGCCCGATGCGTTCGCCGAGCAGGTCGAAGAGCTCGTAGCGGTCCTTGAGCTGCGGGAAGCGGGCCTGGTGGCGCAGGATCTCCGCCCGTACGAGGGACCAGAACTCGTCCTCCGGGACGCCGAGGCGGTCTTCGCACAGGGCCGAGAGGTACCGGAAGACGCCGACGAACAGCCCGGAGTGGATGAACTGCGGCAGGAAGTCGGCGGGCTCGGTGAGCAGGGCCGCCCGGACCTCGTCGGGCAGGGAGACCAGCTCGGGCAGCGGTTCGTCGCTGATGTTGATGTCGTCCACGAAGTCCTTGACCCCGAGCCGGACCGGGACGTCGCGCTCGTCGAAGATCACGATGGCGTTCTCGCCGTGCGGGGAGAAGACGGTGCCGTAGCGGTAGAGGAAGTGCAGCAGCGGCGGCAGGAGGGCGGCGAAGAGGCGCTGCAGCCAGACGGTGGGGGTCAGCCCGGACCGGGCCACGAGCTCGGCAGTGAAGGACCGGCCGCGCGGGTCGGTGTGGAGGAGGGAGGCGAGGGTGCGGGCGCGCTCGCCAGGGGCGAGGAGCCCGGTGAGGGGCTGGCGCCAGATCGCGCCGAGGAGCTCTTTGTACTGGTACGGGACCTCGGGGAGCTCTTCGTAGACCGGGTGGCGGACGGTGACGGAGGCGACCTCGCCGAGCAGGACGACCCGGCACTCGTCGCGCAGGAAGGGGTCGGCGTCGCGGAGGGAGTGGATCCAGGCGGTCACGGCAGGGGCGGCGAGGGTGAGGTCGGAGGGCAGGCCGCGCCAGACCATGGTGTTGAAGACGGAGAGCGGGAGTTTGACGCTGTGCCGGTCGGGGCGGCTGAGGTTGAGGAAGGTGCGGATCGACTGCTGGGGCAGGCGCAGGTCGGGATCGGCGGGGAGCGGCACGAGGGTGCCGGAGGAGAGCGCGGGGGCGAAGAGCGGGAGGACGACCTCGTCCCACTGCCAGGGGTGGACCGGTAGGTAGAGGTAGTGGAGGGGGTCGAGGCCGCGGTCGCGGAGGGTCTGGTCGAAGGTTGCTCGGGTGACGGGGTCGAGCTCGGCGGAGTAGAGGCGGGCGGGGTCCTCCAGTCCGGCGGTGCCGCGGTAGGCGGCGAGCGAGGTGTGGGCGGCGAGCCACGGCAGGCGCTGGCGGGTGCGGGCTTCGGGGGCCCAGGCGGCGGTGTCGGAGGCAGAGAGTCCGATGCGGCCCTTGTTGAGGACGAGCCAGGGGTGGCCGGTCTGGTGCCCTTCGAGTGCGGCGTAGTCGAGGTCGGCGAGGACGTCGGCAGTGAGGGCGCTGTGATCGATCCGGGCGTCGGCGGCGAGGGTGGCGCTGAGCTCGCGGACGAGGTGGCCGAGGGTGAGGCCGTCGAGTCCGAGGAGCTTGCGGGCCCGGATGAGGAAGGCGTACGGGTCCCCGAAGGCGGTCGGGTTTCCGGAGGCGGTCGGATCGCCGGAGGCGGTCGGGTTTCCGGAGGCGGTCGGATCGCCGGAGGTGGAATGGTCACCGGAGGCGGTCTGGTCAACGGAGGCCGTGGGCGCGCGGGGGGTGGCCGGCGGCGGCGTGAGGGTGAGGGTGTCGGGGGCGACGTGCCAGCTGCCGTACGAGCGGCGGCGGGCCCGGAAGCCGAGGTTGCTGCCGTCGTCGAGGGTCAGGGTCCAGGCGTCGCCGGCGGCGGCCGGGGCGGGGACGGGGCTGATGACCTCCTCGTAGGCGAACTCGGCGATCATCTTGGCGAGCAGCCGGCGGGCGGCGAAGTCCCAGGTCGGACGGTTGAGTTCGGGCGGTGTGCAGGGGTGCTGGGGCGACGGTGGCACGGTGGGTTCCGTCGAGTCGGGGGCTGCGTGGAAGTTCGGCACGGGACTCCTCGAAGATTGGGAACTTTGCTGCGTGACGCAGAGTTTTCTAAGGGAGAGGTGCGTAGCGGCGACGACGGTCGGGCTTGCGGGGCGGCACTCAGAGGAGATTGCGCAGCGCCCGCTCCCGGATCATCAGGGCGGCGCGCTTCTCGGGAAGGTCGATTTCCGCGGAGCAGCGGAAACCGGAGCTCAGGAAGGCAGATACGGAGGGGGTGTTGCGGATGTCCGGTTCCGCGATGACACGAGTGCAGCGGGGGCGGTTGCCGAGGACGAGGTCGGCGACGGCGCGCAGCAGGGTCGTGCCCAGGCCGCGGCCGCGGTTCGTGCCGTCTCCGATGAGCAGGTGGATACCCGTGTCGTGGGGGCGCGCAGGGTAGTGAAGGGAGAGCGGGTCGAGGTCGGCCCGGTAGATCTCCCAGTAGCTCATCGGCGTGCCGTCGAGGAGGCCGAGGCAGGGGATGCTGCGGCCGTCGCCGTCGAGCTGCGCCCGGAGGTGGGCCGCGGTGACCGCGGCGGGGCCGGCGAGTTCCCAGTAAGCGGCCACCTCGGGGTCGTTCATCCAGCCGGTGAGGAGCTCGAGGTCCCGGCCCGGCCGTACGGGTTCGAGGCGGAAGGCTCCGGCGGGTGTGGCGGCGCTGCCCCAGATGGCCGGCGAGTCGAGCAGGTCGGCTTCGGCGAGCAGCGGCAACAGGTCGGCGTTGAGCCGTGGTTCGACGGTGTGTTCCACCACCTCGAGGGCGCCGAAGGCGTCGGTGGCGGAGCCGGCCGAGTGGGCGGGTGTTTCGGTGGAGCGCATCGGGGGCTCTTCTCCGCGTCGGCGCCGACGCGTCAATCGTGAAGGGGGTTGGTGATGGTGACGTAGACGGACTGGGTGTCGACGGGGCCGACCAGCTCGTCGAGACCGCCCAGGCGGGTGAGCAGATTCGCCTTGCAGCGCAGGGTGGGCGAGTCGAGCAGCCGCGTGGGGAGCGGGCCGAGGCCCGCGGCCTTGGCGAGGAAGCGGCGGAAGGCGGCGAGGAGCACGCGCTCGTCGGCGAGCCGCTGGGATCCGAAGGCACCAATGAGGCCGAGCACGTTGTTGATGCCCAGGTAGTAGGCGAAGCGTTCGTCGGTGACGGCGTCGGAGACGAAGGTGTCGCTGGCGCGGCCGATGCGGGGGAGCCGGTGCTCCAGTTCCGCGCGGCGGGATGCGCGGAAGTAGTAGCCCTGGTTGTCGCGGTAGCGGCCGCCCCTCGGCCAGCCGGCCGGGTCGAGGAGGACCAGGGTGTTCTGCTGGTGCGCTTCGAGGGCGATACCGGCGAGCGCGTCGAAGGCGAGGACCGGCAGGACCACGTGGTCGAGGTAGCGCAGGAACCACTCGGCAGCGACGGCGGACGTGCTGCGTCCGGTGGCGGTGGCGAGACGGGATACGAGTTCGGCGAGGCGGGAGTTCATGGTGGTCCGGCCGGGCCACGGGCGGGGAGCGGTGAGCGCGGCGATGCAGACGGCGTCGTCGCCCGAGCGGAAGGGGTTGTGGCGCAGCAGGGCGTCGAGTCCGGGAACGGGGGTGCCGTCCGGCGCGTCCACGGCGACCCAGGCGGGGTCGCGGACGATGTCGAAGCCGGGGTGGACCGCCTGCCACTGCTCGGCCAGGCCGGTGCGGAGCAACCGGTGGACCTCGACGCCCCGATGAAGTTCCTTGCGGAGGTTCTCGCGGCGGGAGTTGGTGATGCGCAGGCCCAGGGAGAGCTTGAGCATCGCGGGGGCGCCAGGACGGTGGACGGTGCGGACGGAGGAGGTGGGGTACCAGGGTTCGCCGTGCGGGCCCATGTCGTGCAGAAGCCCTGCGTCGCGGAGGGCGGTGACGGCGGGGCGCTGGAGCAGGTCGCGGGCCTGCCATGGGTGCAGGGGAAGGGGG
>NZ_JARAYQ010000161.1:0-19726 GCF_033794505.1 Streptomyces sp. MB09-01
GGGCCGCCGTGAGCAGCAAGGCCTTTCGGCCCCGCCGGAACCGCCCCCGCCAAGCCGCGCGGCCGAAAGGCCTTGCTGCTCACGGCGGCCCTGGTCGCGACCCTGCTCCTCCTCGCCCTCGTCTCCGCCGGCACCGGCGCCTACCGCATCCCCACCCCCGACGTACTCGCCTCCGTCCAGCACCGCACGGGCCTCGGCGGAACCCCCCTCGACCGGGTCGGCGAGAGCGTGCTGTGGAACGTACGCCTCCCCCGCGTCGTCCTCGCACTGCTCGTCGGCGCCAGCCTCGGCTGCGCGGGCGCGCTCATGCAGGGCGTCTTCGGCAACCCCCTGGCCGAGCCCGGCGTCATCGGCATCTCGGCCGGCGCCGCCGTCGGCGCAGTCGCCGCCATCGGCCTCGGCCTCAGCTTCCTCGGCAACTGGACGATCACCGTCTGCGCGTTCATCGCGGGCCTGATCACCGTCAGCTCCGTCTATCTCCTCTCCCGCAACGGCGGGAAGACCGAGGTCGTCACGCTCATCCTCACCGGCATCGCCGTGAACGCCTTCGCCGGCGCCCTCATCGGCCTGTTCGTCTTCTTCGCGGACAGCGGCCAGGTCAACCAGATCACCTTCTGGCAGCTCGGCTCCCTCGCCCAGGCCACCTGGCCCAAAGTGCTCGCCGTCCTGCCCTGCGCCCTCGCCGGACTGCTGATCGCCCCCTTCTACGCCCGCCGCCTCGACCTGCTCTCCCTCGGCGAACGCCCGGCCCGCCACCTCGGCATCGACGTCGAGCGGCTGCGCCTCTCCCTCATCCTGGTCGTCGCCCTGCTGACCGCCGCCGCCGTTGCCGTCGCCGGGGTCATCACCTTCATCGGCCTGCTCGTCCCGCACCTGCTGCGCATGGCCAACGGCCCCGGCCACCGCTTCCTCGTCCCCGGCAGCGCGCTCGCCGGAGCCGTGGTCCTCGTCGCGGGGGACCTGGCCGCCCGGACCCTCGCCCAGCCCGCCGAGCTGCCGCTCGGTGTGCTGACCGCCCTGATCGGCAGCCCGTTCTTCTTCTGGCTGCTGCGCCGCACCCGCCGCAAGCAAGGAGGCTGGGCGTGACCGGCAGGCTGATCGGGTGCCTCGCCCGGACCAAGCGCACCTACCCGCCCCGCCCCGTCCCCGGCACGCCCCTCGTCGAGACCGTGGACCTGCACGTCCGCCTCGGCGGGCGCGAGGTGCTCTCGGGCATCGACCTGACCGCACGGTCCGGCGAGGTGCTGGCGCTGGTCGGCCCCAACGGCGCCGGCAAGTCCACCCTGTTGGCCGCACTCGCCGCCGACCTGCCCGCCGCTTCCGGGGAGGTCCGCATCGACGGCCGCCCGGTGGGCGACTGGAGCACCCCGGATCTGGCGCTGCGCCGCTCCGTACTCCCCCAGTCGGCCGCGCTGTCCTTCCCCTTTCCGGTGGAGGACGTCGTGCGGATGGGCCGCGCCCCGTGGACCGGCACTCCCCTCGCCGAGGCCGACGAGGAGGCGGTGGCCACCGCGATGGCCGCCACCGAGGTGACGGAGTTCGCCGCCCGCCCCTTCTCCGCCCTCTCCGGCGGGGAGCGGGCCCGGGTCGCACTGGCCCGCGTACTGGCCCAGCGGGCTCCGCTGTTGCTGCTCGACGAGCCCACCGCCGCGCTCGACCTGCGCCACCAGGAGCTCGTGCTGCAGATCTGCCGGGAGCGGGCCGCGGCCGGGGACGCGGTGGTCGTCGTCCTGCACGACCTGGGCCTGGCCGCCGCCTACGCGGACCGGGCCGCCGTCCTGCACGACGGCCGGATCGCCGCGGCCGGCCCGCCGGCCGAGGTGTTCGAGGACGCCTTGCTCAGCCGGGTCTACCGGCAGCTGGTGGAGGTGCTCCCGCACCCGCGCACCGGGGCGCCGCTGGTGGTTCCCGTACGCACCGCGGAGTCTTCCGCCATGCGGAACGAACTGCCGGTCTGAGCCCGGCTTGACCCCGGCTTGACCGGCCCATGGGGTGGCCGTGGAGGGCCCGTGACGGGCCCGTGTCCGGCCGCCGCAGGTCGCGAAGAGGTGAGAGCTGAATCACTGTACGTCTGGGTACGGCTCAGGTAAGCCTCGGTTAAGTTAGGTCCGCCTCACCGGCCTCTCCCCCCCTTGGGGCGGCCCATTCGTCCGATGCCCAGGAGCCCGCCATGCGCCCCGCCCGCCTCTCCGTCATCGCCGCCGCCTCCGTCGCGGCCGCCCTGACCGCCGTCACCGGCTGCTCCCAGAAGAGCGACGCCGGCGGGGACGACGTGATCAAGGTCGCGGCCTCCGACAGCGCCTGCGACGTGTCGAAGACGGAGTTCCCCTCGGGCAAGGTGCAGATCGACGTCGAGAACAAGGGCTCGAAGGTCACCGAGGTCTACGTCCTCTTCCCGGACGATCGCATCGTGACCGAGCGCGAGAACATCGGCCCCGGCACCAAGGCCTCCATCACCGCCGAGATCAAGGCGGGCGACTACGAGATCGTCTGCAAGCCCGGCATGAAGGGCGACGGCATCGCCCAGAAGGTCAAGGCCACCGGCAAGGGCGCGGCCGAGGAGAAGCGCAGCCCCGAGGCGGACGCCGCGGTCGCCGCCTACCGCCAGTACGTGGTCACGCAGGCCGAGGAGACCCTCCCCAAGGCGCAGGCCTTCGTGGACGCGGTCAAGGCCGGCGACGTCGAGGCCGCGAAGAAGGCGTACGCGCCCTCCCGCATCGGCTGGGAGCGCACCGAGCCGGTCGCCGAGTCCTTCGGTGACATCGACCCGAAGGTCGACGTCCGTGAGGACGGCCTGGAGGCCGGCCAGGACCCGGCGAAGGACTGGACGGGCTGGCACCGCCTGGAGAAGTCCCTGTGGGCCGACAACAAGATCGACGACAACGACAAGAAGCTCGCCGACACCCTGATCGCGGACCTGACCGACTGGCAGAAGAGGGTCGGCACGGCGGAGATCACCCCCTCCTCGATAGCCAACGGCGCCAAGGAGCTCCTCGACGAGGTCGCCACCGGCAAGGTCACGGGCGAGGAGGAGCGCTACTCCCGCACCGACCTGGTCGACTTCAAGGCCAACGTCGAGGGCGCGCAGAAGGCGTACGACGTCCTGAAGGCGATCGCCACGAAGAACGACCCCGAGCTCGTCAAGGAGCTGGACACCCAGTTCGCGGCGATGAACACGCTGCTGGACAAGTACCGCGCCGACAAGACCTCCTACGAGTTCACCTCGTACGACAAGGTCGGCGAGCCCGAGCGCAAGGAGCTTTCGGACGGCGTCAGCGCCCTCGGCGAGCCGCTCTCCAAGCTCGCCGCAGCGGTCACGAAGTAACGGTCCAGGGACGAAGGAGGCGGGAGGGCGCGATGTCCGAGTCGAAGTCGGAGCCGGTGGCTCAGCAGCAGCCGGAACAGCAGCCGGAACATCAGGGCGGCGACGGGTCCCCGACCGCGCCCTCGCGGCGTTCCCTCCTCGGCTGGGGCGGCGCCGGGCTCGCGCTCGGCGCGGCCGCGGCCGGCGGCGCGGTGGCGGCCTTCGGCGGCGGGTCGGACATGGTCTCGGCGGCTGCCGCCGGGGCGGCCGTGCCGTTCCACGGCGAGCACCAGGCCGGCATCGCGAGCGCCGTGCAGGACCGTCTGCACTTCGCGGCCTTCGACGTGAAGACGAAGAGCCGCGAGGAGCTGATCAAGCTCCTGAAGGAGTGGACCGAGGCGGCCCGCCTCATGACGGCCGGTCAGCCGGTCGGCGAGGGCGGCTTCGGCGGTCTCCCGGAGGCCCCGCCGGACGACACGGGCGAGGCGCTGGGCCTGAAGGCCTCCCGCCTCACCCTGACCATCGGCTTCGGTCCCGGCCTGTTCGCCAAGGACCGGTTCGGCCTGGAGGGCAAGCGCCCCGAGGCGCTGGTGGACCTGGAGCGTTTCCCCGGCGACAACCTGGACCCCGCCCGTTCCGGCGGCGACATCTGCGTCCAGGCCTGCGCCGACGACCCGCAGGTCGCCGTGCACGCGATCCGCCAGCTCGCCCGCATCGGCTTCGGCAAGACCGCGGTGCGCTGGTCGCAGCTGGGCTTCGGCAAGACCTCGTCGACCACGCCCGAAGAGCAGACCCCGCGCAACATGATGGGCTTCAAGGACGGCACCCGGAACATCTCGGGCACCGACAAGGCGGCCCTGGAGAAGCACGTGTGGGTCGGCGCGGGCGACGGCAGCGACTGGATGACCGGCGGCTCCTACCTGGTGGCCCGGCGGATCCGGATGAACATCGAGATCTGGGACCGCACCCCGCTGGGCGAGCAGGAGGACATCTTCGGCCGCGACAAGGGCGAGGGTGCCCCCGTCGGCAAGTCCAAGGAGCGCGACGAACCCTTCCTGAAGGCGATGAAGCCGGAGGCGCACGTCCGCCTGGCGCACCCGGACACCAACAACGGTGCGACGATCCTGCGCCGCGGCTACTCCTTCACCGACGGCACGGACGGGCTCGGCCGCCTCGACGCCGGCCTGTTCTTCCTCGCCTACCAGCGGGACGTGCGCAAGGGCTTCGTCCCGATCCAGCGCAGCCTGGCGAAGGCCGACGTCCTCAACGAATACATCCAGCACGTGGGTTCGGCCGTCTTCGCCGTCCCGCCGGGCGTCCGCGACAAGGACGACTGGTGGGGCCGGACGCTGTTCGCGTAGTCCCCGTCGTAGAGCCTGGAGAGGAACCACCGCCGTGTTCGGCAATTATCTGATCGGCCTGCGCGAGGGGCTGGAGGCCAGCCTGGTCGTCTGCATCCTCGTCGCGTACCTGGTGAAGACCGAGCGCCGGGACGCCCTGCGTCCCGTGTGGATCGGCATCGGGATCGCCTGCGCGCTCTCGCTCACCTTCGGCGCGGTGCTCGAATTCGGCAGCCAGGAGCTGACCTTCGAGGCGCAGGAGCTGCTCGGCGGCAGCCTCTCCATCATCTCGGTGGGTCTGGTGACGTGGATGGTCTTCTGGATGAAGCGCACCGCGCGGCATCTGAAGGCCGAGCTGCACGGCAAGCTCGACACCGCCCTCGCCATGGGCACCGGCGCGCTGGTCGCCACCGCCTTCCTGGCCGTCGGCCGCGAGGGCCTGGAGACCGCGCTGTTCGTGTGGACGTCGGTACGGGCCAGCGGCGAGGGCTCGTCGGCCCCGCTGATCGGCGTGCTGCTGGGCATCGCCACGGCGGTCGTGCTGGGCTGGCTCTTCTACCGGGGCGCCCTGAAGATCAATCTGGCGAAGTTCTTCAAGTGGACCGGCGCCATGCTGGTGGTCGTGGCCGCCGGCGTGCTCGCGTACGGGGTCCACGACCTTCAGGAGGCCCGCTTCCTGGGCGGGCTGGGCAACAAGGCCTTCGACATCGCCGAGACGGTCCCGCCGGACAGCTGGTACGGGACGCTGCTCAAGGGCGTCTTCAACTTCCAGCCGGACCCCACCGTCCTGCAGCTCACGGTGTGGACGCTGTACCTGGTCCCCGTGCTGGTGCTGTTCCTCGTCGAGCGGAGCCGCCCGGCGAGCCCGAAGCCGCAGCCGGTGGACGCCGCACCCGCGAGCTGACCGCTCACCACAGCCGGTCGGTGCGTCCGGGGTGGAGCGGTACGCGGACTCCGGTGAAGGCCGTGCGATCCCGGGCCGGGTCGTCCGTGAAGAAGGCCGCCAGCACCACCTTGTCGAAGCCGGGGGCGTCGGTGGCGAGCGGCTCCGGATCCCCGGGGGAGTCGCCCAGCAGCACCGTGCCGGGCAGTTGCGCGAAGCCGGCCGCCTCGTAGAACGGCGCCAGCGGGCGATCGCAGCTGAACAGCGCGAGGTCCACGGCCCGGTCCGCAGCGAGCTCGGCGCGGGCCGCCGCCACCAGGCGGGCCCCGCATCCCCGGCCGCGGAGCGCGGGCCGGGTCACGACCGCGCTCAGCCCGGCCGCCCGGTAGGTCCGCCCCGCGAGCCGGACCTCCTTGAACAGCAGCGCCAGCGAGGCGGCCACGGTGCCGTCGGGGGCCAGCAGGAGCAGGGCGCGCGGAGCCAGGGCCGGATCGTGCCCCGGCTCGGCCCCCGGCCACGCCGCATCCTCCAACTCGGCCACCTGCCGAGCCAGCCCGGCAGGCAGGTCCGCCCCGGCAAAACCGACCACCCTCACGAGCCCGCCTCCGCCAGGGGCTCCGCCCCCGGACCCCCGGACGGAGCCTGGAGGAGGGTCCGGGGCGGATCCCCAGCAGCGGCGCCGCTCGGGCCGGTGTGCGGGCTCATGCGATGCCGACCCCTTCGCCGCCGACCCTGACCCGGGGGTCACCCGCGCGCAGTTCGACCGTGAGCACCCCCGGACGGCCCATGTCCTGGCCCTGGTGGAGGGTGAGCACGGCGTCCGCCGGGACCAGCCCGAGCTCCCGTGCGTACGCGCCGAACGCGGCAGCGGCGGCTCCCGTGGCGGGGTCCTCGACGACGCCGCCGACCGGGAAGGGGTCCCGTACGTGGAATTCGGCGGGGCCCGCCCGGTGCACCAGCTGGACGGTGGTGAGGTCCAGGCGCCGCATCAGGGCCTCCAGCCTGCCGAAGTCGTAGGCGAGGTCCGCGAGCCGGGCCCGGGTGGCGGCGCCGAGCACCAGGTGGCGGGCTCCGGCGTAGGCGATCCGGGGCGGGAACGCCGGGTCCAGGTCTCCCACCGGCCAGTCCAGCGCGGCCAGCGCCTCGGCGAGGTCGGCCGCGCCGATCTCCTCGATGTGCGGCTCGACGCTGGTCAGCGTGGCCCGCAGCCGCCCGCCGTCCTCGGCGGTGACGGACACCGGCACGGTGCCCGCCCGGGTGGCGAGGAGCAGCTCCCCCGGCCCGATCCGCTCCGCCAGTGCCACGGCCGTGGCCACGGTGGCGTGCCCGCAGAAGGGGACCTCCGCCTTCGGGCTGAAGTACCGCACGGTGAAGGACCGGCCCGCCGCGCCTCCGAGTCCCTCGGGCGGGGCGGTCAGGAAGGCCGTCTCGCTGTACCCCAGCCGGGCGGCGATCGCGAGCATCGCGCCGTCGTCCAGCCCGGCCGCGTCGAGCACGACCCCGGCTGGGTTGCCGCCGTCGGGGTCGTGGGAGAAGGCGGTGTAGCGCAGTACCTCGGTATCGGTCATGCGGCCATGATCGTCCCGAGTGCCGTCCGCGGTCCAGGCCTTTCGTGCCGGGCGGGATGGAAGGCCCGCGCCGGGGTACGAGGAGGGCGACCGGCCGGCACCGCGAGAACGGGGACCACGATGACCGAGCACCCTGACGAGGCCGCCGTGGAGGCCGCCCACGAGCCGCACGACCCGGCTCCGGGAGAGCGGGCCGCCGTCGACCGGGTCCGCGCCGAGGCCGACGGGATGGGGCACCACCAGGCGGAGGCCGCGCTGGAGGCGGCCCGCGAGGAGGGAGCCGACCCGGCCGTCGTCGCCGAGTGGGAGCGCATCGAGGAGCACCTGGCCGCGCACCGGGGCCCGTACGCCCCGGCCGCCGACCCGTTCCTCCAGGGCCTGCTCACGGCTCGCACGCAGCACGGGACCGGCTAGGTCCTGCCCGGAGCCCGGAGGCGGGAAGCAGGACCCGCCGGGCCCCCTCTACCCGCGGCCGATGTACGGCATCGACGTCGCCATGACCGTCGCGAACTGCACGTTCGCCTCGAGCGGGAGCTCCGCCATGTGCAGGACCGTGCGGGCCACGTCCGCGGCGTCCATCACCGGTTCGACGGCGAGCTGTCCGTTGGCCTGGAGGATGCCGGTCTGCATCCGCTCGGTCATCTCGGTCGCCGCGTTGCCGATGTCGATCTGGCCGCAGGCGATCCGGTACGGACGCCCGTCCAGCGACAGGGACTTCGTCAGGCCCGTCATCGCGTGCTTGGTGGCGGTGTAGGCGATGGAGTTCGGACGCGGCACGTGCGCCGAGATGGAGCCGTTGTTGATGATGCGGCCGCCCTGCGGGTCCTGCTGCTTCATCTGCCGGAAGGCGGCCTGCGCGCACAGGAAGGCGCCGGTCAGGTTGACGTCCACGACCGAGCGCCAGGCCTCGTAGGTGATGTCCTCCAGCGGGACCCCGCCGGGTCCGAAGGTGCCCGCGTTGTTGAAGAGCAGGTCGAGGCGCCCGTACCGGGCCCGCACCGACTCGAACAGCGCAGTCACGTCGTCCGGGTGGCTCACGTCCGCCCGTACGCACAGCACGTCGGCGTCTGCCCCGGCCGCGGCGGCGGTCTCCTGCAGCGGCTCGGTCCGGCGGCCCGCGACGGCCACGGACCAGCCCGCCGCGGCCAGGGTCAGCGCCACGGAGCGGCCGATTCCGGAGCCGGCGCCGGTCACCACGGCGATCTTCTTCGTACTTTCGTCCATGGGGCCGCAGGGTACGTCACACCGCGGCCCTGTCCCCGGACGTTCCGATTGCTGAGAGCATGGGTCGGTCAGGGGTGCGTACAGCAGATGAGAAGACTGGAGTTCCGCATGTCGGAGAGAGGCCCCGCGACGGCCGCCTCGCACGACTCGTCGCCCGAATCGCCCTCCGCCCCCGCCACGACGAAGCCCCTGACGGCAGCCCGCCGCACGGGCCTGCTCGTCACCTTCATACTCGGCGGGCTCACCGCCCTCCCGCCGCTGTCCATGGACATGTACCTGCCGGCCCTGCCGCAGGTCACCGATGCCCTGAACAGCCCCGCCGCGACCATCCAGCTCACCCTCACGGCCTGCCTCGCCGGCATGGCCCTGGGCCAGCTCGTCATCGGCCCGATGAGCGACAAGTGGGGCCGCCGCCGCCCCTTGCTCGCCGGCATGGTCGTCTACGTCCTGGCCACCGCGATCTGCGCCCTCGCGCCGACCGCCGAGCTGCTGATCTCCTTCCGGCTGCTCCAGGGCCTGGCCGGCGCCGCCGCGATCGTCATCGCACGCGCCGTCGTACGCGACCTGTACGACGGGGACGAGATGGCCCGCTTCTTCTCCACCCTGATGCTCATATCCGGGGCCGCCCCGATCATCGCCCCGCTCATCGGCGGCCAGGTGCTGCGCTTCGCCGACTGGCGGGGCGTCTTCGTCGTCCTCACCGGCGTCGGCACGATCCTCACGGTGATGGTCTGGCGCAGCCTCGGCGAGACCCTGCCGCCCGAGCGGCGGCACACGGGCGGCGTCGGCTCCGCCCTGCGGACCATGCGCGGACTGCTCGGCGACCGCGTCTTCACCGGCTACACCCTGACCGGCGGCTTCGCCTTCGCCGCCCTCTTCTCGTACATCTCCGCCTCCCCCTTCGTGGTGCAGGAGATCTACGGGGCTTCGCCCCAGGCCTTCGCCCTGCTCTTCGGCCTCAACTCCGTCGGCCTGATCATCGTCGGCCAGATCAACGGCAAGCTGCTGGTCGGCCGGGTCAGCCTGGACCATGTCCTGGCCGTCGGGCTCGGGATCGTCACCGCCTCCACGGTGGCCCTGCTGCTGATGTCGACGGGCGTGTTCGGGGAGGTCGGGCTGACCCCGATCGCCGCCGCGCTGTTCGTCCTGATGTCGGCGATGGGCGTGGTCCTGCCGAACACCAACGCCCAGGCCCTGATGCGCACCCCGCACGCGGCCGGATCCGCCTCCGCGCTGCTCGGCACCTCCTCGTTCCTGATCGGCGCGATCGCCTCGCCGCTGGTGGGAATCGCGGGCGAGGACACGGCCGTGCCGATGGCCCTGGTGCAACTGGTGTGCGCCGTCCTGGCCCTGAGCGCCTTCCTGGGCCTCTGCCGCCCCTGGCAGGGAAACTCCGTGCCCGCCGGCGTGTGAGGCGTGGGGCTTCCCCCGGACGGAGTCCGGGGGAAGGTCCGGGGGCCGGAGCCCCGTGCGCACCCCGGCTGACGGGGCCACTGCGGCCTGCGACGTAAACTTCGCAGGTGAACGCCTCCGCCCCCACCACCGCCGAGACCCTCCGCAGCACGCTCGGCGGGCTGCTCGACGGGCTCCCGCCGAAGCAGGCCGCGGCCGCCGTCGAGCGGCTCATCGCCAGCTACCGGGGGCAGACCCCGACCGACGCGCCCGTCCTGCGCGACCGCTCCGACGTCGCGGCGTACGCGGCGTACCGGATGCCGGCCACGTTCGAGGCCGTACGGGCCGCCCTGGACGGGCTGGCCGAGGCGGCGCCGGGCTGGGCCCCGGGCTCGCACGTGGACGTGGGCGGCGGCACGGGCGCCGCGACCTGGGCGGTGGACGCCACCTGGGACGGTCCGCGGGAGACCACGGTGCTGGACTGGGCGGAGCCGGCGCTGAAGCTCGGCCAGGAGCTGGCGCGGGCCTCCGCCTCGCCCGTGCTCCGCGCGGCCCACTGGCGGCGGGCCGTCATCGGCTCCGGGCTGTCCCTGCCCGACGCCGACCTGGTGACGGTCTCCTACGTACTGGGCGAGCTGACCCCGCAGGCCCGTACGGCGGTCGTCGCCGAGGCGGCGCGGGCCGGCCGGGCCGTGGTGCTGATCGAGCCGGGCACGCCGGAGGGCTACCTCCGCATCCGCGAGGCCCGCGACCAGCTGATCGCGGCCGGGCTGCGGGTCGCCGCCCCGTGCCCGCACGACGGGACCTGCCCGATCGAGGTCGGCCAGGACTGGTGCCACTTCTCGGCGCGGGTCAGCCGGTCCTCCCTGCACCGGAAGGTCAAGGGCGGCTCGCTCCCGTACGAGGACGAGAAGTTCAGCTACGTCGCCGCGACCCGCTTCCCGGTGGAGCCGGCCGCCTCCCGGATCACGCGCAAGCCGCAGATCCGGAAGGGGCTCGTCCTGCTGGAACTGTGCGGCCCCGAAGGGGAGGGCCTGACCCGGGTCAACGTGACCAAACGCCACGGCGACCTCTACAAGGCGGCGCGGGACGCCGACTGGGGCCAGGCCTGGCCGCCGCCCTCCGAGGAGGAGGACCAGCGGTCTCTTTAGGGCCGCAGCTCCTGCGTACAGCACTTCACGCTGCCGCCGCCCTTGAGCAGTTCGCCCAGGTCCATCGGGACCGGCTCGAACCCCCGGTCCCGTAGCGGCGCCAGCAGGCCGGTGGCCGCCTGCGGGAGCAGGACGTGCAGGCCGTCGCAGACCGCGTTCAGCCCGAGGGCGGCCGCGTCCCGGCCGTCCGCGATCAGAGCGTCCGGGAAGAGGCGCCGGAGCACGCCTTGGCTCCCGGGCGAGAAGGC
This sequence comes from Streptomyces sp. MB09-01, assembly GCF_033794505.1. NCBI lineage: Bacteria > Bacillati > Actinomycetota > Actinomycetes > Kitasatosporales > Streptomycetaceae > Streptomyces > Streptomyces sp. MB09-01. The sequence continues at coordinate 11,111 of NZ_JARAYQ010000161.1, forward strand.
GTCCGGGTAGTACATGATCTCGTCGCCGTCGAGGACACTGAGTGCCGTGTCCAGGTGGTAGTAGCGCGGGTCCACCAGGTCGAGGCCGATGACGGGGCGGCCGAAGAACTCCTGGGCCTCGTCGTGGGAGAGGGGGCTGGAGCGGAAGCCCCGGCCGGCCAGGATGTAGGTGGCCGTGACCGCGAAGTCGCCCTCGCCCTCGTTGACGTGGGACGGCTCGTGGACGTCCTGGTAGCCGTGGCCGCGGAACCAGTCGAGGTGGATCTCGGCCTCGGCGGCCCGTTCCGGGTAGGCGAACCGGGCACCGAGCACCCGGCCGTCGACGACCAGGGCCCCGTTCGCCGCGAAGACCATGTCGGGCAGGTCGGGCTCGGGCACGAGGGTCTCGACGGTGTGGCCGAGGGCGCGGTAGCGGTCCCTCAGGTCTTCCCACTGGGCTTGTGCGAGGGGCAGGTCCACCGGTTTCGTGGGATCCATCCACGGGTTGATGGAGTACGTGACCTTGAAGTGTGCGGGTGGGCACATCAGGTAGCGCCGGGGTGTGGCGTCTCTGCGCAAAGAAGGCTCCTCACGACTTTCACGACTCGGTACGAGTACGGAAGAGAATCGTCTCTCCTCCCGCTGGACGACACAGTGAACTGACCGGGTGGTTTACGCAACCATAGGAAGACGAGACGTCTCGCTTTGATAGTTTCGGGCCATGACCAAGACCCCTGACGCCACCCGCCGCAGCGACCGCTCCCGGCGCGCCATCCTCGAAGCCGCGCTCACCCTCGTCGGGGAGGTCGGCTACAACAAGCTGACCATCGAAGCCATCGCCGCCCGCGCGGGCGTCGGCAAGCAGACCATCTACCGCTGGTGGCCGTCCAAGGCTGCCGTCCTCCTCGACGCCTCGCTGGCCCTCGCCGGCGACGCGGAGACCGAGGGCGGGTGGACCGGCTTCCCCGACACCGGGGACCTCGCGGCCGACCTGAAGTACGTGCTGCGGGCCACGGTCGACGAGTTCAACGACGAGAAGTACGAGGCTCCCGCGCGTGCCCTGACGGCGGCCGGGGCCACCGACCCCGAACTCGGCGCCCGCTTCACCGAACAGCTGCTCGAGCCGCAGCTCGCCCTGTACGAGGCCCGGTTGAAGACGGCCCGGGAGGCCGGCCAGCTCGCGCCGGACACCGATCTGCGGCTGACGGTGGAGATGCTGCTCGGGCCGCTGACCTACCGCTGGCTCCTGCGCACCGCGCCCCTGACGCACGCTTACACCGACGCACTGGTGGACCGGGTGCTCGGCGGGGTGGTCAACGTCACCGCCCGCTAGCCGGCCGGTGACCGGCAACCCCCCGAGACCATTTGCCCTGATGGTGTGGGTATACGGGGGTTGCCGGTCACCCCTCCCCGGCCCCCCGGTCGTCGAGAGCGGTCACCCGGGGCGCAGGATGGTGGGACGATGTGAAGGTCCGCCGGGGATACGGTGAGGTGAGGGGATCGATGGGGTCTGAGTCCGGCCGCGTCAAACGCGGCGAGCAGAGCAGGATTTCCCAGTGGCTGCGCCGGCGGCAGAAACCCACCGCCGAGGACCCCGCACGAGAGCGTGAGGCGCTCCTCCTGGCCGTCGCCGCCGCCGGTCTGCCGCTCGCCCCCGCCGCCCATCCCGCCGGTTACCGATGTTCGTGCGACCGGATCGGATGTCCGACGCCCGCACGGCACCCCATCTCCTTCGCCTGGCAGACCCAGTCGACCACCGACCGCGCCCAGGTCGAACGCTGGGTGCGCAACCAGCCCCAGGCCAACTTCATCACCGCGACCGGCATGGTCCACGACGTGCTCGACGTCCCGCTGGAAGCCGGCGCCGCCGCGCTGGCCCGCCTGCTGGAGGCCGGCGTCGAGGTCGGCCCCGTCGCCGAGTCCGGCGGCACCGGCGAGCAGGCCCGGATGCTCTTCTTCACCGCCACCCGCGGCACCCCCGAGGACGAGGACGAGTGGTGGCCGTGCGAACTGGACTGCCACCCCGAGACGATGGACGAACATCCCGGGCTGCGCTGGCACTGCCGCGGCAGCTACGTCCTGGTCCCGCCGGCGGCCCTCCCCGGCGACCTGGCGGTGACCTGGCTGCGCGGCATGGAGCACCCCCTGCCGGACCCGCTCACCCTCCTCGAAACACTGACGGACGCCTGCGCCACGTATGCGGGTACCACGAACCTGACCCCGGCCGCGGTCGCCTGGCCCCTGGGTCACTAGGGACCTGGGGCACGTTTCCGGTTGTGATCAACGAACGGGTTCTCCCGTCGCCCTGATCTTCGAGCCGGCAGATCGTCCTGCTTGACACGTACGCAACTTGCCTATGTGGAGCGGGAGTTCATCGATCCGTACCTGCCGATCGCGAGCGTGGACCGTACCCGGTGCGGCTGCGGGAGCAGTTCCCGCCGCCGCCCGAGGAGTGGGGATCGGGCGCCACCAGCGCGATGTCGGCCCGCGGGATCAGGCGACGGCGGCGGCCAGCAGGGCGAAGGCGGCGATGATGACGGCGACGCGGACGTAGTGGAAGCGGTCCCAGCGGTTCATCTGCTCCTTCCAGTCGGCGGGCCGGTTCTCGGGGGTCCACGTCTTGCCCCGGTTGTTGATCGGGACGAGCAGCAGGAGCGACATGATCACGCTCAAGATCAGCAGCGCGCCGGCGGTGACGACGAGGCCGGCCTCGGGGCGGTGCCATCCGGCGACGGCCCAGACCGCGACGAGGACGAGCGAGCCGATGTACCAGACCGGCATCACGGCGCCGAGCATCCGGCCCCCGTGGGCGCGGCCGAGTTGGCCACTGTCCTCGGGGAGGGCGCCGAGGATCGGGTTGATGACGAAGGCGACGGAGAACTCCACCCCCACCATCACGCCGACGACCACGATCGTGAAGACCTCAAGTGCGTTGAGCATGACGACGCCTCCGGGAATCTAGTGCTGCTAGATGATGAGGCAACGCTAGCGCTACTGCCGCTTGATTGTCTAGCGGTGCTAGAATCGAAGCATGTCGGTACAGGAACGCAAGCAGCGCGAACGGGCGGAGCGCGAGCGCCTCATCGTGTCGACGGCCCGCGAACTCGCCGAGCAGCAGGGCTGGGACGCGGTCACCACCCGTCGGCTCGCCGAGCGCATCGAATACAGCCAGCCCGTCCTCTACAGCCATTTCCGCGGCAAGCGCGAGATCATCGGCGCGGTCGCCCTCGAGGGTGCCGCCGAGATGGCCGCGGCGGTGCGGGCCGCGACCTCCGCGGCGGACGGCCCGCGCGCCCGGGTCGCCGCCCTGGCCCGCGCCTACCTCGACTTCGCCGCACGCAACCCGGCGGTCTACGACGCCTTGTTCCAGCTCGACGGCGGCCTGGCGTACGCGCAGGAGGACACCCCCGAGCCGCTGAAGGACGCCTTCGCCGCTCTGCTGGAGAACCTCGGCGAGGTCGCCGGGGACGGCGTCCACCCGGGACTGTTCACCGAGACGTTCTGGGCGGCCCTGCACGGACTGGCCACCCTCACCCGGGCGCGACGGCTCCCGCCGGAGGACACCGAGCGCAGGGTGGAGCTGCTGGTGGACCGGCTCGCCATGGTCTGACACACCGTCCCGGCGGGCAGCCGGGGTCCCCGGCCACCGGCTGCCTGCCTGCGGCGTCGCTTCCGGTCACTCGCACCCACACGACGCAGCCGCAGACCGCCGGGGCCCGCACCCACGACGGGGCACCCGCCGCGCGGGCGTCCCCGGGCCGCGCCCGGCCGTGGGTCAGTGGTGGATCTGCGTGACGACCACGTCGAGGGACCACGCCTTGCCCGGCTTCGCGGGGGCCTCGGCCTCGACCACGTAGCCCAGGTCCCGCAGGGCCGTCACCAGCTCCGCCGGCGACGCGGGGGCGGAACCCGCGAGCAGGAGGTCACGTACCAGGCGACCCTTGGTGGCCTTGTTGAAGTGGCTCACCACCGACCGCTTCTCGACCCCGTCCACCACCTGCGAGTGCAGCACCCGCACGGTCGCCGTCCGCCCCGCGACCTCCCCCTTCGGCTTCCACGCGGTCGTGTACGCCGAAGACCGCAGGTCCAGGACCAGCCCCTCCCCCGCCGCCTCGGGCATGACGGAAGCCATCGGCTCCCGCCAGTGGGCCCCGAGCGCGCCCAGCCCCGGCAGCTTCACGCCCATGGAGCAGCGGTACGAGGGGATCCGGTCGGTGATCCGCACCGCGCCCCACAGCCCCGAGAAGACGAGCAGCGCGGCCTCAGCGCGCTCGCGCGCCGCCGCGGGCAGGTCGGCCAGACCCAGCGCGTCGTAGAGCACGCCCGTGTAGATCTCCCCGGCCGGGCGGGCCACCGCCGAGCGCAGCTCCACGTTCTTCGCGACCTCGCCCCGCAGCCCCTCGCTCAGTCCCAGCACCTCGCGCGCCTTCGGCTCGTCCGCCGCGCACAGCTCGACCAGTTCCTCCAGCACCGCCGCACGGGCCGGGGCCAGACCGGGCAGTGACAGCGACTCCGGCTTCAGCGGTGCGCCGGAGCCGCCGGCGGCCTTTCCTTCGGACGGCGGCAGCAGCACGAGCACGGTGGTTCTCCTTCAATACGACACGGCGCAGGGGATGCGGCCCCCCGGCCAGGGTAGACGGCTCGCCGTGCCGTCCGGGCCGCCCGACCATAGGCTCGGTCCATGCCACGCCGTCAGATGCACATCACCGGCGCAGACGGGGCTGCCCTGCGGGCCGCGCTGCGCGAACTGCGGACGGAGCTGGGGGTGCCCTCGGAGTTCCCGGCGACGGTCCTCGCCGAGGCCGAGCACGCGGCCGCGCACCCCCGCCTCCCGGACCTGGACAGCACCGACATCCCCCTCTTCACCATCGACCCGCCGTCCTCCGTCGACCTCGACCAGGCCGTGCACCTGGCGAAGCGCTCCTCCGGCGGCTACCGCGTCCACTACGCCATCGCCGACGTAGCCGCCTTCGTCACCCCCGGCGGCTTGCTCGACGCGGAGGCCCACCGACGCGTCACCACCCTCTACTTCCCCGACGGGAGGGTCCCGCTGCACCCGGCCGTGCTCTCGGAGGACGCGGCCAGCCTGCTGCCCGACCGGACCCGCCCCGCGCTGCTGTGGCGCTTCGACCTGGACCCCGACGGCCGCGTGGAGACCGTCGACGTGTGGCGCGCCCTCGTCCGCAGCCGGGCCAAGCTCGACTACGACGGCGTCCAGAAGGCCATCGACACGGGCACGGCCGAGGAGCCGCTCGCCCTGCTGGAGGACGTCGGCCGCCTCCGCGAGGCCCTGGAGCAGGAGCGGGGCGGCATCTCGCTCAACGTGCCCGAGCAGGAGGTCGTCGAGCACGACGGCACGTACTCCCTGGCCTACCGCGCCCCGCTCCCCGCGGACGGCTGGAACGCGCAGATCTCCCTGATGACCGGCATGGCCGCCGCCGATCTGATGCTGGCCACCGGCACGGGCGTCCTGCGTACGCTGCCCAGCGCCCCCGACGGCGCCGTCGGCAAGCTCCGGCGGGCGGCGAAGGCCCTGCGGATCGACTGGCCGCACCACGTCCCGTACGCCGAACTCGTGCGCTCCCTCGATCCGCACCGCCCCGCCCACGCCGCCTTCCTCCAGGAGTGCACGGCCCTGCTCCGGGGCGCCGGCTACACCGTCTTCACCGGCGGCGAGACCCCCGACCCGGCGATCCACTCCGCGGTCGCGGCCCCGTACGCCCACTGCACCGCACCGCTGCGCCGGCTCGCCGACCGGTACGCCGGCGAGCTGTGCGTGGCGGCGGTCGCCGGGGCCGAGCCCCCGCAGTGGGCGGTGGCGGCCCTGGACGCGCTCCCCCAGGAGATGGCGCAGGGCACCCGGCTGGCGAACAGGGTCGAGCGGGAGTCCGTGGACCTCGTCGAGGCGGCCGTGCTCAAGGACCGCGTCGGCGAGACCTTCGAGGCCACAGTCATCGACGTCGACGACCGGGAGCCGCTGGTCGGCACCGTCCACCTGGAGGATCCTGCCGTCGTCGGACGCGTCGAGTCCACCACGCGGCCGCTGCCGCTGGGCGACCGCATCCGGGTCCGGCTCACGCAGGCCGATCCCGGCTCGGCGAAGGCCCTCTTCGCCACGGCCTGACGACTCCCCCGCGGGCCGGCGCCCTACGCGGGCTGGCGCAGGGCGGTGACCAGCGCGCGCGGATCGTCGGCGTGGAAGCGGACCGTCCGTGCCTCGGCCGCGGCGCCGAGCGGTCGGGTGAAGGGGAGGGGCCGGTTCAGCTCCAGGGTCACCGTGGTCTGGCTGCCGACGATCAGGTCGAGCACCCCGTCCTCGGACAGCGTGACCAGCCGGCCCTCGGGGTAGCGGCGCTCCACCCGTACCGAGGCCACCGCGTCCGGCGGTACGGCGAGGTCGAAGAGGGCGCCGTAGCGGATCAGCAGGGAGCCGTCCGCGCGGACCACGTGCGGCCGGGTGACGCAGGCGGCATGCAGGGCGAGGACGATCAGGATCCCGTACAGGTCGAGCACGAGCACCACCCGGTGGACCGCCGGCCAGGGGATGAGGAAGGCCAAGGCCACCGTCTCGACCACCGACACGAAGAGCATGCCGTACATCATGGCCGTCTGCGGTCCGGTGTACGCGGCGGCGAGGTCGCCGGGGCGCACCCCGTGCCGCCTGCGCACGATCCACCTCCCGAGGGCGGCGAGGGCGTACAGCTCGTGCCGCAGCAACCGCCGGACCTGGACCGGGACCACGGCGCGCACGGCCTCCCGGCCGGCCTCCCCGCGGGCGGCGCCGCGGGCGCGTGCGGCGGCGTAGAGCCCGCGCAGCACCCAGGCCTCCAGCAGGACCACCCCGAGTACGAGGACCTCGGCGGCGGCCAGGGCCCACCCCGGCGGCCGGACCCCGGCCGCCAGGCACACCACGAGCCCCAGCTCCGCCGGGACGACGGCGGTGACGGCGATCCGCGCCGCACGCCTCCCCCTCATCGCACCCATCCTCATCCCCTCCCCTTCCCCATGAACGCCTCCATGACCAGGCGCACGACCTCGGCCTGCGCGGGCGCGTACTCGGCGAGCAGCGCCTCCTTGAACCCGGGCACGACCACCCCGTCGGAGGGGATCGCGGCGAACACCTCGTCGGGGACGGCCGCCACGAACTCCGCCGCCAGAGGCGGGATCCGCGGATCGTCCACGGCTGCGCCGGCGAGCGCGTCCAGCCGCTCGTACAGCGCCAGCACCGCCGGATCGGCGGCCAGCGGGCCGAGCGCGGCGTAGAGCTCCTGGCCGCCCCTGCCCGCGGCGTCGATCAGCGTGAGGTGCTCGCGGTCCATCGCGGCGGCCGGCGAGGCCGTCGGCGGCGCCTTCGCCAGCAGTTCGGCGAGCGCGGGCGACAGGGGCTCGCCCTCCCCCGGCCCGGCGGCGAGCAGCACCGCGAGCCGCCGGCGTCGCTCCACGATCTCGGCCTCCTGCCGGGCCAGGTCGGCGTCGAGCTCTTCGAGTACGTCGGCCAGTTCGCGCCCGGCGTCGTCCGCGAGGACGTCGCGCACCTCGTCGAGGCTGAGACCGAGCTCGGTGAGGCGGCGTACGCGGGCGAGCAGGACCGCGTCCCGGACGCTGTAGGCCCGGTATCCGTTGGGGCGCCGCTCCGGCTCCGGGAGTAGCCCGACATGGTGGTAGTGCCGGATCGCCCGGGTGGTGACCCCGACGACCGCGGCGATCTCTCCGATCCGCATGGGCCCAGTAGAAACCCTGCCGTTGCGTCAAGGTCAAGCGCTGACACGTTGCAGGTAGCATGTCCATCACGGCAGACGAGTCGGCCGGGCGGCCGCGTCGGGATCCTCGGATCCCGCCGAGGAACGTCCGGGCTCCACAGGGCAGGGTGGTGGGTAACGCCCACCCGGGGTGACCCGCGGGACAGTGCCACAGAAAACAGACCGCCGGGGACTTCGGTCCTCGGTAAGGGTGAAACGGTGGTGTAAGAGACCACCAGCGCCTGAGGTGACTCAGGCGGCTAGGTAAACCCCACCCGGAGCAAGGTCAAGAGGATCCGTCCCCGGACGGGTCTGCGCGAACGATCGAGGGCTGCCCGCCCGAGTTCGCGGGTAGACCGCACGAGGCCGGTGGCAACACCGGTCCTAGATGGATGGCCGTCTCCCCGGCGACCGCGAGGTCACCGGGCGACAGAACCCGGCGTACAGGCCGGCTCGTCTGCCACTTCCGCCCCGAACCGCTTTCTCCGGTCCGGGGCGGTTCCGTATCGCCGCCCGACACGAATCACAGGTGGGGTCGGCGGGGCCGTCTGCGTGGTGTGGGCGGAGCGCGGCGGGCCGCGCTGGGTCCGCATCGTGGCGAGCGTGACCCTCGGCATCGCGGCGGTGGCGCGCGGCCTCCGGAAGAGCGGACGCCGGTTGGCTGCGCCGCTCATGCAGGCCGGGCCGGTTCCGCCGAGGACCGGGCACCGGTCGACCGCGCTCCTGCGAGGCCAGGCGGTTCCGGCGGGGCCGAGGCCCGGCGACCGAGACGGGTGGTTCCGCGAGGCCGGGTGTGTGTCGGGGCGCTCCCCGCAGGGCGTCGAACGCAAGGTGCCTCGGCCCTCCGACCCCCCGCCACGTTCGGCGCCCGAGGAGACGCCCCGGCGCGCGCCCGGCC
>NZ_JARAYQ010000162.1:0-19550 GCF_033794505.1 Streptomyces sp. MB09-01
CCCAGGCTCCCGCCGCCGAAGCCCCCGCCGTGGACGCCGCCGCCGACGCCCGGACCTCCGTACGGGAGACCACCGCGTGAGCACCGCACCGTCCCCGGAGCGCCCGGCCCCCTCCTGGGCAGCCGGCCGCTCGCCCGCCGGCCGGGACCGCCTCGGCCGCTCCGCCCTCGCGGCCTTCGCCGCGGCCGCCGCCGTCGACCTCGGGTCCCTGCTGGCCGACTGGCACCTCGGGCACCTCATCGCCAAGCCGCTGCTGATGCCCCTGCTCGTCATCTACGTGATCACCCGCGGCGCGCCCCGGCTGCTGGTCGCCGCCCTGCTGTTCGGCTGGGGCGGTGACCTGGCCCTGCTCTTCGACGCCGAGGCCGCCTTCCTCGTCGGCATGGGCTCCTTCGCCGTCGGGCACGTCTGCTACCTCGTCCTGTTCGGCAAGCGGCCCGCGAACCCGCTGCTCGGGGGCGGGTACGCGCTCGCCCTCCTCGGGACCGTCGCCCTGCTCTGGCCCGACCTGCCGGCCGACCTGCGGATCCCGGTCGCCGGCTACAGCCTGCTGCTCACCGCCATGGCGTTCCGCTCCAGCGCCCTCGGGCTGCGGGCCGGGACCGGCGGGGCGCTGTTCCTGCTCTCCGACACCCTCATCGCCTCCGGCGTCGCCGAATGGCCCCAGCTGCCCCGCCCGGACTTCTGGATCATGGCCACCTACCTGGCCGCCCAGTACCTCCTGGCCACCGGTTCGACAACCACCCGGGAGGCGGGCGTACCGTAGGACGGCCCTCAGTCGTACAAGACTGAACAACCCCGAGCCGGAGGACTGCACCACCATGCGCGCCACCGTCATCCACGCCCCGCACGACATCCGCGTGGAGGAGGTGCCCGACGCTGCGATCCAGCGCCCCGAGGACGCCGTCGTCCGCGTCCTGCGTGCCTGCATCTGCGGCAGCGACCTGTGGGCCTACCGCGGCGAGGCCGAGCGCCAGCCCGGCCAGCGCATCGGCCACGAGTTCCTGGGCATCGTCGAGGAGACCGGCCCCGCCGTGGCCGGCCTGCGCGCCGGCGACCTGGTCGTCGCGCCCTTCATGTGGTCGGACGGCACCTGCGAGTACTGCAAGGAGGGGCTGTTCACCTCCTGCGACCACGGCGGTTTCTGGGGCTCGGTCGGCCACGACGGCGGCCAGGGCGAGGCCGTCCGCGTCCCGCACGCCGACGGCACCCTGGTCAAGCTGCCCGCCGAGGCCGTCTCCGACGACCACCTGCTCACCGGGCTGCTCGCGCTCTCCGACGTCATGGGCACCGGGCACCACGCGGCCCTGGGCGCGGGGGTGCGCCCGGGTTCCACGGTCGCCGTCGTCGGTGACGGCGCGGTCGGCCTGTGCGGCGTCCTCGCCGCCAAGCGCCTGGGCGCCGAGCGGATCATCGCACTGGGCCGTCACACCGCCCGTACGGACATAGCCAGGCTCTTCGGGGCCACCGATGTCGTCGCCGAGCGCGGCGAGGCCGCCGAGGCGGCCGTGCGCGAGCTCACCGGCGGCCGGGGCGCGCACGCCGTCATCGAGGCGGTCGGCACCGAGCAGTCCATGCGCACCGCGGTGAACATCACCCGCGACGGCGGGGCCGTCGGCTACGTCGGCGTCCCGCACGGCAGCGGCACCGGCCTCGACCTCGGCGTCATGTTCGACCGCAACATCACCCTGCGCGGCGGCGTGGCCCCCGTCCGGGCCTACATCCCGGAGCTGCTGGAGGACGTGCTCAGCGGCGCGATCGATCCGGCGCCCGTCTTCGACCGTGCCGTGTCCCTGGACGAGGTTCCGGACGGCTACCGCGCGATGGACGACCGCACCGCGCTCAAGGTGCTGATCAAGCCCTGACCGGATGACCGGAGGACCGGACGGGCCGGATGACCGGACGGGCCGGGCGGGGTGATCCCCCCGGCCCGTCCTCGTTCCCGCGCTCTGCCGCTGCCGGCCGAGCGTGCTACTCGACGGCCTTGAGCGCGTCGACCACGCCGGAGCCGTAGTAGCCCGTCTGGCCCCACTTGGCCTGGCAGGTGGTGGCGTTGATCAGGGCGCCCGTGGCGTCGTAGATCTGCGTCGGGCAGGCCGCCTTCGTGGACTGCGTCTTGAGCATGACCTGCAGCTGGGAGGGCGTGGCGTACGGGTGCGCGCTCTTGAGCAGCGCAGCGACGCCCGCGACGTGCGGGGCGGCCATCGAGGTGCCCTGCTTGTAGCCGTAGCCGCCGCCCAGGACGGTCGACAGCACGCGCCCGTTGGCGTCCGGGGTCGCCGGGACCTGCCACTTGTCGCCGCCGGGGGCGGCGACGTCCACGACCCCGAGGCCGTAGCTGGAGTAGTACGAGCGCAGGCCCTTGTCGCCGGTCGCCGAGACGGTGACCACGCCCGGCAGCTGTGTGGGCAGGTCCAGGCAGACGCTCGGGTCGACGGTGCGCGGCACCGGGGTGGTGTCGTTCGGGCTGGTCTCGTCGACGAGGGAGTCGGCCGCCAGGTCCTGGTTGGAGTTGCCGGCCGAGGCCACGTGGAGCGTGCCCTTGCGCTCGGCGTACTTGGTGGCCCGGCCGATGGCCTCCACCAGCGCCTTCTGGTCGTCGTCGGTCTTGCAGTTGAAGAGGTACGGGTCGACGTAGTAGCTGTTGTTCGTGACCTCGATCCCCTTCTCGGCGGCGAACATGAAGCCGCAGACGACCGCCTCGGTGTAGAAGAGGCTGGTCCCGGGCTCGCTCACCTTGATCGCGGCGATCTTCACGCCGGGCGCGACACCGCTGATGCCGAGGCCGTTGCGCGCGGCGCCGATGGTGCCGGCCACGTGGGTGCCGTGGTCGCTGCCGTCGGCGTACGGGCGCCAGGCGCCCTCGGTGGTGTCCGCGACCCCGCCGACGCAATTGGCCGACTGGTCCTTGGAGAAGTTCGGGGCGAGATCGGGGTGGGTGTCGTCGACACCCGTGTCGATGATGCCCACGGTGACGTTCCGGCTGCCATCGTTGATCTTGTGCGCCTCGTCGGCCTTGATCGTCCGCAGGTCCCACTGGTTGGGCTCCAGCGGCTCCTGACCCTCCTGGGCCTGCGCCGCGGCCTTGGCGGCGTCCGCCGCGCCCAACCGCTGCGTCGCACCCTCCTCGGTGGTCTGCACCGCCTGCATCGGGGCCGTCCGGGTGGCGCCGACCGACACGAACAGACCGCGCTGGGCGCGCAGCTCCTTGGCGAAGTCCGGGTTCTGGGAATGTGCGACGACGACCCCGATCTGCTCATAGGCCGTCACCACCGTTCCGCCGGCCCGCTCGACGGCCTTCTTCGCCGCCTTCACCGTGGCGTACGCGTTCAGGTTCGCCACGTACGACAGCTTGGGCCCGGAAGTCGAGGGCTTCGCGGCCGTCACCGCGTCCGCCGTGCCGTCCAGCGGCACGGCGGAGGCCGGTACCGAGGGCAGGAAGGCGAGCGAGGCGGTGAGCGCCAGGCCGACCGGCACGGCGAGGGCGCGCCGGCGGACAGGTCCCAGATGAGCCATGGGTTCTCCAGATCATCTTTGAAAAAGCCGTCCGCACGCGGTCGCGTCGGACGGGTTCATGACAAGTGAACCTAGCGCTGCCGTTCCCTGCTACGCCATCAGTTCGAGAAATCAGTGTCCGAAGAATCCATGGGTGTTGAACCGTCCCGACACGCCGTACGTGCCGTTGACAGGGGGGCTCGGCACTCCCGGCCCCCCACACGGAGGTTGTTTTGTCCGTCGTCCCCACCGCACCCGCGTCACAAGGAGATCCCCCCGTGACCACCGAAGCAGCGCCGCCGCCGGGCAGCGCGGGAACGCCCCTGGCGGGTCCCACGGCCGAAGATTTCGCGACCGTCCAGCAGAGTGCCGAATTCGCCGAACTGCGGAGCTCCTACCGCTCCTTCGCCTTCCCGCTCACCGTGGCCTTCATCGCCTGGTACCTGCTCTACGTCCTGCTGTCCAACTACGCGGGCGGCTTCATGGGGACCAAGCTCTTCGGCAACATCAACGTCGCCCTCGTGCTCGGCCTCGCCCAGTTCGCGACGACCTTCCTCATCGCCTGGCTGTACGCGCGGCACGCCGCCACCAGGCTCGACCCCAAGGCCGAGGCCATCAAGGCGCGGATGGAGGCCGCGGAATGAGCGGCGCGCTCCACCTGACGACGGCCGCGGGCGCCTCCGAGCACCGCCCGCTGATCATCACCCTGTTCGGGCTGTTCGTCGTCGCCACCCTGATCATCACCGTCTGGGCCGGCCGCCAGACCAAGGACGCCGCCGACTTCTACGCGGGCGGCCGCCAGTTCACCGGCTTCCAGAACGGCCTCGCCATCTCCGGCGACTACATGTCCGCCGCGTCCTTCCTCGGCATCGCCGGAGCCATCGCCCTCTTCGGCTACGACGGCTTCCTCTACTCCATCGGCTTCCTCGTGGCATGGCTGGTCGCCCTGCTCCTCGTCGCCGAGCCGCTGCGCAACTCCGGCCGCTACACGATGGGCGACGTGCTCGCGTACCGGATGCGCCAGCGGCCCGTCCGGACCGCCGCCGGCACCTCCACCATCGTGGTCTCGATCTTCTACCTGCTCGCCCAGATGGCCGGCGCCGGCGTGCTCGTCTCGCTGCTCCTGGGCATCACCAGCGACGGCGGCAAGGTAGCCATCGTCGCGCTGGTCGGCGTCCTGATGATCGTCTACGTGACCATCGGCGGCATGAAGGGCACCACCTGGGTCCAGATGGTCAAGGCCGTCCTGCTCATCGCGGGCACCCTGCTGATCACCTTCCTGGTGCTGGTGAAGTTCAACTTCAACATCTCCGACCTGCTGGGCAAGGCCGCGGAGAACAGCGGGCAGGGGGCGAAGTTCCTCGAGCCGGGGATGAAGTACGGCAAGGACTCGACCTCCAAGCTGGACTTCATCTCGCTCGGCATCGCCCTGGTCCTGGGCACCGCCGGCCTGCCGCACATCCTGATCCGCTTCTACACGGTGCCCACCGCCAAGGCCGCACGGAAGTCCGTGAACTGGGCCATCGGCATCATCGGCGCCTTCTACCTGATGACCATCGCCCTCGGTTTCGGGGCCGCGGCCCTGCTCGACCGGGACGAGATCATCAAGTCCAACAAGGCGGGCAACACGGCGGCGCCGCTGCTCGCCCAGGCGGTCGGCGGAGGCCCCGACTCCACCGGCGGCGCGATCCTGCTCGCCGTGATCTCCGCGGTCGCCTTCGCCACCATCCTCGCCGTGGTCGCGGGCCTCACCCTCGCCTCCTCCTCGTCCTTCGCGCACGACCTGTACGTGAACGTGATCCGCAAGGGCAAGGCCACGGAGAAGGAGGAGGTGCGCGCCGCCCGCTGGTCCACGGTGGTCATCGGCGCCGTCGCCATCGGCCTGGGGGCCCTGGCCCGCGACCTCAACGTCGCCGGGCTGGTCGCGCTCGCCTTCGCGGTCGCCGCCTCCGCCAACCTGCCGACGATCCTCTACAGCCTCTTCTGGAAGCGCTTCACCACCCAGGGCGCGCTCTGGTCCATCTACGGCGGCCTGATCTCGGCGGTCGGCCTGGTGCTCTTCTCCCCGGTCGTGTCCGGCAAGCCCACCTCGATGTTCAAGGACGCGGACTTCTTCTGGTTCCCGCTGGAGAACCCCGGCATCATCTCGATCCCCCTCGGGTTCTTCCTGGGCTGGCTGGGAACCGTCCTCTCCAAGGAGAAGGCCGACCCGCAGAAGTTCGCCGAGCTGGAGGTGCGCTCCCTCACCGGAACAGGGGCGCACTGACATCGTCCGAACACCCAGCGTGGCCGCGTCGTAGGTCCCTACGACGCGGCCACGTTACGTCTCGTTCATTTGGGCACCTCTTCGCGACACATGCGTCGCGTAGGCTCGAAATAGAACGCGTGAAGTAGATCCAAATGTTGCGCGTACCTCTAGATCCGGACAGGGGAGGGGGCCCACAGTGCTTCTCGACACCTACGGCCGCGTGGCCACTGACCTGCGCGTCTCGCTCACCGACCGGTGCAATCTGCGCTGTACCTACTGCATGCCCGAAGAAGGGCTGCAGTGGCTCGGCAAGTCCGATCTGCTCAGTGACGACGAGATCGTCCGGCTGATCCGCATCGCCGTCACCCGGCTCGGCATCACCGAGGTCCGCTTCACCGGCGGCGAGCCCCTGCTCCGCCCCGGCCTGGTCGGGATCGTCGAGCAGTGCGCGGCCCTCGAACCCCGCCCCAAGATGTCGCTGACCACGAACGGCATCGGTCTCAAGCGCACCGCGCAGGCCCTCAAGGCCGCCGGCCTGGACCGGGTGAACGTTTCCCTGGACACCCTGCGGCCCGAGGTCTTCAAGACCCTCACCCGCCGCGACCGGCACAAGGACGTCATCGAAGGCATGGCCGCGGCCCGCGAGGCCGGCCTCACCCCCGTCAAGGTCAATGCCGTGCTCATGCCCGGACTCAACGACGACGAGGCCCCCGACCTGCTGGCCTGGGCCGTGGAGAACGAGTACGAGCTCCGCTTCATCGAGCAGATGCCGCTCGACGCCCAGCACGGCTGGAAGCGCGACGGCATGATCACCGCAGGGGACATCCTGCAGTCCCTGCGCACCCGCTTCACGCTCACCGAGGAAGGCGCCGACGAGCGCGGCTCCGCCCCGGCCGAGCGCTGGGTCGTCGACGGCGGCCCGGCCACCGTCGGCGTCATCGCCTCGGTCACCCGCCCGTTCTGCGGCGCCTGCGACCGTACGCGGCTCACGGCCGACGGACAGGTCCGTACGTGCCTGTTCGCCACCGAGGAGTCGGACCTGCGCGCCGCGCTGCGCTCGGGCGCCCCGGACGAGGAGATCGCCCGGCTGTGGGAGGTGGCGATGTGGGGCAAGAAGGCCGGGTCCGGCCTCGACGACCCGTCCTTCCTGCAGCCCGACCGCCCCATGTCCGCGATCGGCGGCTGACCGGGAGTCGGTGACCGGCCGGGCTCGGCAGCCGGCCGGAGCTCAGCGGCCCCGCCGGGCTCAGCGCAGGCGCTCCGAGCCCTCCGGCTGCACCCACTCGTCGAGCTTCACGACGTCCTTGAGGAAACCGCGGACCCCCAGGAACTGGGAGAGGTGTTCGCGGTGCTCCTCGCACGCCAGCCAGGTCTTGCGCCGCTCCGGCGTGTGCAGCGTCGGGTTGTTCCACGCCAGGACCCAGACGGCCGCGTCGCGGCAGCCCTTGGCGGAGCAGGTGGGGGTTTCGTCGGGGCCGGAGGGGACACCGGAAGCGTCGGAGGAAGTCACGGCCCAACCCTAGAACGGAAAGGCGACGCCGAGCAGCCACGGGGGGAGCTGCCCGGCGTCGGTCCGTCGCTCCGACGGGGGATGCGGAGCGCGTGAGCAGTATGTCACGCAGGACCCGGTGGAGTGCACCGGAACTTCACGATTGATCTGAGCTTTTCTTGAGGTTTCCCGCCTCCAGCGCCGGCCGCACCGGAGCGGGGATGAAGTGGGAGGGCAGCGAGGGCGTCGACTCGCGCCCCGCGTTCGCGATCACCACGGCCACGTAGGGCAGCAGGGCTCCCGCGACGAGCGTCACGATGGCCACCGGGCGCTGCACGTTCCACAACAGCACGGTCGCGATGACCGACAGGGTCCTGATCCCCATCGAGATCACGTACCGGCGCTGGCGGCCCCGCACGTCCTCGTCGAGGCCCATCCGCGCACCGGTGATCCGGAACACCTCGGCCCCGTTCCGCTTCTGCCGCTTCGTCCGTTCCACGCTCCACCGCCCGATCGCCCGCCGGGCGCTACCGCGGCCCGGACCTCTCCACGGTACGCCGCCCCCGCACCGCGAGGAGAGGGGGCACCCCTCATTGGAGGATGCCCGAAATGCGCGGTACGCCGGGCGGGCCGAAACTGGGCCCACGTGCGCACAACGCGCCAGGAGGAGGCTCGACATGTCTTGGTTGTGGGCGATCATCGTCGGTTTCGTGCTGGGGCTGATAGCCCGGGCCATCTTGCCGGGCAAGCAGTACCAACCCCTCTGGCTGACCACCCTCTTCGGCATCGCCGGTGCGGTCCTCGGCAACGCCGTGGCCGTCTGGATCGGCGTCGGGGAGACCAAGGGCATCGACTGGACCCGGCACCTGCTGCAGCTCGCCGGAGCGGTCCTCGTGGTCGGGCTGGGCGAGATGCTCTACGGAGCGGTCCGGGGCCGCAAGCGGCAGATGACGTGAGGCACTCCGGATCATGGCGGAGGGGCCGGCCGGACCCCGAGTCCGAACCGGCCCCTCCGCCGTGTTGTTCCGTGCGCCGTCCTACGAGGCTCCGAGGCCTCAGGCCCCGGTGACCTCGACGGCCGCCAGGTTCTTCTTGCCCCGGCGCAGCACCAGCCAGCGCCCGTGCAGCAGGTCCTCCTTGGCGGGGACCGCGTCCTCGGCGGCGACCTTCACGTTGTTCACGTAGGCGCCGCCCTCCTTCACGGTCCGGCGGGCGGCCGACTTGCTCGCCACCAGGCCGGTCTCCGCGAGCAGGTCCACGACCAGGCCCAGCTCCGCGACCCGGGCGTGCGGCAGCTCGGACAGGGCCGCGGCCAGCGTGGCCTGGTCCAGGTCCGCCAGCTCGCCCTGACCGAACAGCGCCTTCGACGCGGCGATCACGGCCGCGCACTGGTCGGCGCCGTGCACGAGCGTGGTCAGCTCCTCCGCCAGCGCACGCTGAGCGGCACGCGCCTGCGGCCGCTCGGCGGTCTGCGCCTCCAGCTCCTCCAGCTCCTCACGGGACTTGAAGGACAGGATCCGCATGTAGGTGGAGATGTCCCGGTCGTCCACGTTCAGCCAGAACTGGTAGAACGCGTACGGCGTGGTCATCTCCGGGTCGAGCCAGACGGCGCCGCTCTCGGACTTGCCGAACTTGGTGCCGTCCGCCTTGACCATCAGCGGGGTCGCCAGCGCGTGCACGACCGCGCGCGGCTCGACGCGGTGGATCAGGTCGAGCCCGGCCGTCAGGTTGCCCCACTGGTCGGAGCCGCCCTGCTGGAGCACGCAGCCGTAGCGCCGGTACAGCTCCAGGAAGTCCATCCCCTGGAGCAGCTGGTAGCTGAACTCGGTGTAGCTGATGCCCTGGTCGGAGTCGAGCCGCTTGGCGACCGAGTCCTTCGTCAGCATCTTGTTGACCCGGAAGTGCTTGCCGATGTCCCGCAGGAACTCGATCGCGGACATGCCCGCCGTCCAGTCCAGGTTGTTCACCATGAGCGCGGCGTTCTCGCCCTCGAAGGACAGGAACGGCTCGATCTGGGTGCGCAGCCGGGTCACCCAGTTCGCGATGGTCTCCGGGTCGTTCAGGGTCCGCTCGGCCGTCGGCCGCGGGTCCCCGATCTGCCCGGTGGCCCCGCCGACCAGCGCCAGCGGCCGGTTCCCGGCCAGCTGGAGCCGGCGCACGGTGAGCACCTGCACCAGGTGCCCCACGTGCAGCGAGGCGGCCGTCGGGTCGAAGCCGCAATAGAACGTGACCGGACCGTCCGCGAAGGCCTTGCGCAGCGCTTCTTCGTCAGTGGACTGGGCGAAGAGCCCACGCCACTTCAGTTCGTCGACGATGTCCGTCACGGTCGCTCGACTCCTTCGGATGAGGGAAATTGCAACACTTCGTTGCAACGGTCAGTCTAGGCCGGTCAGACGCCCTTGCTGACCGAACTCATGTTGAAATCCGGGATGCGCAGCGCGGGCATCGCGGCCCGCGTGAACCAGTCGCTCCACTCGCGCGGCAGCGTCTTCTCGGTCCGGCCGGCCTCCGAAGCCCGCGACAGCAGGTCCACGGGGGACTCGTTGAAGCGGAAGTTGTTGACCTCGCCGACGACCTGCCCGTTCTCCACCAGGTAGACGCCGTCCCGGGTCAGGCCCGTGAGCAGCAGCGTGGCAGGGTCCACCTCGCGGATGTACCAGAGGCAGGTCAGCAGCAGACCCCGCTCGGTCCCCGCCACCATCTCCTCCAGGGACTTCTCGCCGCCCCCGTCGAGGATCAGGTTCCCGAAGCCGGGGGAGAGCTGCATGCCGGTCAGTCCGGCGGTGTGCCGGGTCGTGGTCAGCCGGGCCAGCTCCCCGTCGCGGATCCACTCGGTCGCCGGGACCGGCAGGCCGTTGTCGAAGACCGAGGCGTCGTCGCCGGAGCTGTGCGCGATCACGAACGGCGCGGTCTCCAGGCCGGGCGCGTTCGGGTCGCTGCGCAGCGTCAGCGGCAGCTCGGACAGCTTCTCGCCGAGGCGGGTGCCGCCGCCCGGCTTGGAGAAGACCGTACGGCCCTCCACCGCGTCCCGGGCCGCCGCCGACCACATCTGGTAGATCAGCAGGTCCGCCACGGCCGTCGGCGGCAGCAGGGTCTCGTACCGGCCCGCGGGCAGGTCGATCTTCCGCTCCGCCCAGCCCAGGCGCACCGCGAGCTCCGCGTCCAGCGCGGTCGGGTCCACGTCCTTGAAGTCCCGGGTGGAGCGGCCGGCCCAGGCCGAGCGCTGCCGGTCCGGAGACTTGGCGTTGAGCTCCAGCGTGCCGTTGGGCTGGTCGTGGCGCAGCCGCAGCCCGGTGGAGGTGCCGACGTACGTGGAGACCAGCTCGTGGTTGGCGAAGCCGTACAGTTCCCGGCCGCCGGCCCGGGCCCGGGCGAAGGCCTCGCCGAGGGCCGGCGCGAAGTCGGCGAACACGGCCGAGGTGGTCTCGGCGGGGGCGTCGGTGAAGTCCGGCGAGGCCGGGGTCCCGGTGACCAGCGGCTGGGCGTCCTCCGCCGGGCCCGCCCCGCGCGCGGCCGCCTCGGCGGCGCGCACCAGCGGCTCCAGGTCGGCCGCGGTCACGGCGGAGCGCGAGACGACCCCCGAGGCCGTGCCCTCCTTGCCGTCGACCGTGGCGATGACCGTCAGGGTCCGGCCGCGGGTGACGCCGTTGGTGGTGAGCGCGTTGCCCGCCCAGCGCAGGTTGGCGCTGGACTCCTCGTCGGCGATGACGACACAGCCGTCGGCGGTGGACAGCTCCAGTGCCCGCTCGACGATCTCGTGGGGCTTGGTGCGTCCGTTCGAAAGCGTGCTCATCGGCCGGCCTCCAGCGTGGTGTTCAAGATGTTCACGTCGCGGAACAGCGCGGACGGGCAGCCGTGCGAGACCGCCGCGACCTGGCCCGGCTGGGCCTTGCCGCAGTTGAAGGCGCCGCCCAGGACGTAGGTCTGGGGGCCGCCGACCTTCTCCATCGAGCCCCAGAAATCGGTCGTGGTGGCCTGGTACGCGACGTCGCGCAGCTGTCCGGCCAGCCGGCCGTTCTCGATCCGGAAGAACCGCTGCCCGGTGAACTGGAAGTTGTAGCGCTGCATGTCGATCGACCAGGACCGGTCGCCGACCACGTAGATCCCGCGCTCCACCCCGCCGATCAGGTCCTCGGTCGAGAGCCCGCCCGGATCCGGCTGCAGCGAGACGTTCGCCATCCGCTGGACGGGCACGTGCCCGGGGGAGTCGGCGTAGGCGCAGCCGTTGGAGCGGCCCAGGCCCGTCAGCTTCGCGATCCGCCGGTCCAGCTGGTAGCCGACCAGGGTGCCGTCCTTGACCAGGTCCCAGGACTGCGCCTGGACGCCCTCGTCGTCGTACCCGATGGTCGCCAGACCGTGCTCGGCCGTGCGGTCACCGGTCACGTTCATGATCGAGGAGCCGTACGTCAGCTTGTTCAGCTGGTCGAAGGTGGCGAAGGAGGTCCCCGCGTACGCCGCCTCGTAGCCCAGCGCCCGGTCGAGCTCGGTGGCGTGGCCGATGGACTCGTGGATGGTGAGCCACAGGTTGGACGGGTCCACCACCAGGTCGTAGCGGCCGGCCTCGACGCTCGGCGCCCGCATCTTCTCGGCGAGCAGGCCGGGGATCTGCTCCAGCTCGGAGTTCCAGTCCCAGCCGGTGCCGGTCAGGTACTCCCAGCCGCGGCCGGCGGGCGGGGCGATGGTGCGCATGGAGTCGAACTCGCCGGTCGTGCCGTTCACGGCGACGGCGGTGAGCTGCGGGTGGATCCGCACCCGCTGCTGCGTGGTCGAGGTGCCCGCGGTGTCGGCGTAGAACTTGTTCTCGTGCACGGCGAGCAGCGAGGCGTCCACGTGGGCCACGCCGTCGGCCGCCAGCAGGCGCGCGCTCCAGTCGGCGAGCAGCGCCGCCTTCTCCGCGTCCGGCACCTCGAAGGGGTTCACGTCGTAGGCGGAGATCCAGGTGCGGTCCGCGTGCACCGGCTCGTCGGCGAGCTCCACGCGCTCGTCCGAACCGGCGGCCTTGATCACCTGGGCGGACAGCTTCGCCATGGCCACGGCCTGCGAGGCCACCTTGGCGGCGGCGTCCATGGTCAGGTCCACACCGGAGGCGAATCCCCAGCTGCCTCCGTGCACCACGCGGACCGCGAATCCGAGGTCGGTGGTGTCGGACCCGCCGGCCGGCTTGGCATCGCGCAGGCGCCAGGACGCGTTGCGGATCCGCTCCAGCCGGAAGTCGGCATGCTCGGCGCCCAGCGCGCGGGCCCGGGCGAGCGCCGCGTCGGCGAGCGCCCGCAAGGGAAGCGCGGTGAAGGCCGCGTCGATGGAATGGGGCACGGAAGTCCTCCCGGGGTCGGGGCCGGTCGCCCCGATCATGTCGCGATCGGGGCCCTCGTGCCTACATCTTTCTGTAGGGACTCGACAGAGCCCGCCGCGAGGCCCTGTCGGGGGTCGATTCTCCGTACGAGCGATGCGACCTATAGGTTTTTGGTATTCAGACCGCTAGCGAAAGGGTGATCCGTTGAGCCGCTCGGTTCTCGTCACCGGAGGAAACCGGGGCATCGGCCTCGCCATCGCCCGAGCCTTCGCAGAGGCCGGCGACAAGGTCGCGATCACGTTCCGGTCGGGTGAGCCGCCGGAGGCGCTCACCTCGCTCGGTGTCCTGGCGGTGCGGTGCGACATCACCGACTCCGAGCAGGTGGAGCAGGCCTACAAGCAGATCGAGGACGCGCACGGCGCGGTCGAGGTGCTGGTGGCCAATGCCGGCATCACCAAGGACACGCTGCTGATGCGGATGTCCGAGGAGGACTTCGCGTCCGTCGTGGACACGAACCTCACCGGCACGTTCCGGGTGGTCAAGCGCGCGAACCGTGGCATGCTCCGTGCCAAGAAGGGCCGCGTCGTCCTGATCTCCTCGGTCGTCGGGCTGCTCGGCTCGGCCGGCCAGGCCAACTACGCCGCTTCGAAGGCCGCGCTGGTCGGCTTCGCCCGCTCGCTCGCCCGTGAGCTGGGTTCCCGCAACATCACCTTCAACGTCGTCGCCCCCGGTTTCGTGGACACCGACATGACGAAGGTGCTCACCGACGAGCAGCGCGCGGGCATCGTGGGCCAGGTGCCGCTCGGCCGTTACGCGCAGCCCGAGGAGATCGCGGCAGCCGTCCGCTTCCTGGCGTCCGACGACGCCGCGTACATCACCGGAGCCGTCATTCCCGTTGACGGCGGATTGGGCATGGGTCACTGATCACCATGAGCGGAATTCTCGAGGGCAAGCGCATCCTCATCACGGGTGTGCTGATGGAGTCCTCCATCGCCTTCCACACGGCCCGGCTGGCCCAGGAGCAGGGCGCCGAGGTCATCCTCACCGCCTGGCCGCGCCCGTCGCTGACCGAGCGCATCGCGAAGAAGCTGCCCAAGCCGGTCAAGGTGATCGAGCTCGACGTCACCAACGACGAGCACCTGGCCCGCCTGGAGGGCCTCGTCCGCGAGGAGCTCGGCGGTCTCGACGGCGTCGTCCACTCGATCGGCTTCGCGCCGCAGGACGCCCTCGGCGGCAACTTCCTGAACACCCCGTTCGAGTCGGTCGCCACCGCCATGCACGTCTCGGCGTTCTCGCTGAAGTCGCTGGCCATGGCCTGCAAGCCGCTGTTCCCGGCGGAGGGCGCGGCCATCGTCGGCCTCACCTTCGACGCGCAGTTCGCGTGGCCGCAGTACGACTGGATGGGCCCGGCCAAGGCCGCGCTGGAGGCCACCAGCCGCTACCTCGCCCGCGACCTGGGCAAGGAGAACATCCGCTGCAACCTGGTCTCGGCCGGTCCGATCGGCTCGATGGCCGCGAAGTCCATCCCGGGCTTCGGGGAGCTGGCCGAGGTCTGGAACTCCCGCTCCATGCTGGACTGGGACATGAGTGACCCGGAGCCGACGGGCAAGGGCGTCGTGGCCCTGCTGTCCGACTGGTTCCCGAAGACCACCGGCGAGATCGTCCACGTGGACGGCGGCCTGCACGCGATGGGTGCCTGACCCTCCGGTCAGGGCTCCTGCGTCCGTACGGCGACGGCCGCGCTTCCCTCCGGGGGAGGCGCGGCCGTCGCCGTTCCGCGTGGCCCGCGGGCGCCGATCGCTCGTATGTTCACCGGCCGACCGGATCTTCCCGAGTCGAAAACCAGGACAGATGCCTGCAGACTGGCCAGGCCGGGATCTTCCCGGCTCCTGCGGGGAGGAGGGTAGGAGTGCGAGCGAGGCCGAGCCGAACGCTGTCGATGCTGGTCACCTCGGTGATCCTGACCGGACTCCTGGTCCCCGGAGCGGCCGCGCAGCCCGTGGGAGACGAATCGGTGTCCGGCCCCGAAGCGGTGGCCCCGGCCGTCGTGGAGCTCGCCGAGATCCCCGCCGAGCCCCCCGCCCAGCCCTCGCGCCCCGCCGGGCGGGAACTCTTCGGAGCCGACTGCGACACCACGATCGAGGGCTCGCAGGTGACGGCGAACTGCCACAACGCCTACCCGGAGACCGACCTGCTGCGGCTGCACGTCGAATGCGACCGCTGGTGGGACCTGGACGGCGACGGCGCCGCCGTGGCCGTCGGACCGGCCGGCCGGGTGGAGCTCATCGGCCGCTGCTGGAAAGAGGTCCGCTCGGCCTGGGTCAGCCACCAGCGGGCGTGAGCGGATCCCCGGCCCTGTTCTTGCCGAGGCACGCGAAGGGGTAGCCCGCCGCCTCCGAGGCCGCCGCGTCCCCGTCCCCGCGCCGGATCGCCTCGATCAGCCGCGCGTGGTCCAGATGGGCCGACGGATGCAGCTCGGTGCCCACGTCCGCCCGCAGCCAGTCGGCCACCAGGTCGCCGAGGTCCGCGTACAGCCCGATCAGCACCTCGTTGTGCGACGCCGTCACCACCGCCATGTGCAGGCTCACGTCCGCGGCCACGAAGACCTCCGCGTCCCCTCCCGCCCAGGCCTCCTCGCGGCGCGCCAGCAGCGCGTCCAGCTGTACGAGGTCCCGCTCCGTGCGCCGCTCCGCCGCCAGCCGGGCCGCCGAGGACTCCAGCGTCGAACGCAGCTCGGCGATGTGCCGCGGCTCGGCACCGGCGAACCGGCGGTGCATGACGCCGGCCAGCTCGCTGGTGGCGATGACGTACGTGCCCGAGCCCTGCCGGATGTCCAGGAGGCCGTTGTGCGCCAGCGCCCGCACGGCCTCGCGCACCGTGTTGCGGGCGACGCCGAGCAGCTCGACGAGCTCCGGCTCGGTCGGGATGCGGGCACCGACCGGCCACTCGCCGGAGGTGATCTGGTTCCGCAGCTGGGCGATCACCTGATCGACGAGTGCGGAGCGCCGTGGCGACGTCAGCGGCATGGGTTCCTCTCAAGAGCGACTGGACAACCAATCATCCCATGATTCTATGATGGCTGGATGTCCGACGAAGAAATCCAGACGCTCGACCGGCCCGCCGGGTGCCACCAGCCCCCGCGGCAGGCCGCCCGCGAGGAGGCCGTGGACCGCACCGCGGCCGCCGCCAGCCCGCACGCGGCGGCGCAGCCGACCTGGCTCGGCCCGGTGCTCATCGTCGGAATCGTGCTGGCCGCCCTCAACCTGCGGCCCGCCATCACCAGCCTCGGCGCCCTCTTCGAGGAGACCCGCACGGGTCTCGGCATGAGCGGTACCGTCGCCGGACTGATCACCTCCGTCCCCGCCCTCTGCTTCGCCGTCTTCGGCGTCACCGCGCCCCGGCTCTCCCGCCGCTTCGGCCCGGCCGCCGTCGTCTGCGCCGGCATGGCCGCCGTCGCCACCGGCCTGCTGATCCGCCCCTTCACGAGCGGAGCCGCGGGTTTCCTGGCGGCCAGCGCCCTGTCCCTGGCCGGCATAGCCCTCACCAACGTCCTGCTCCCGGTGATCGTCAAGCGCCACTTCCCGGACCGGGTCGGCACCATGACCGGCCTGTACTCCATGGCCCTGGCCGCGGGGACCTCGCTCGCCGCCGCCGCGACCGTCCCGCTGACCGGCGCCCTCGGCGGCAGCTGGCGCACCGGCCTGCTCGTCTGGGCCGTGCTCGCCCTGGTCGCCCTGCTGCCCTGGCTGCCCGTCGCCCGCGCCTCCCGGCGCGCCGAGCGGGCCGCGACCGCAGCCGCCTCCGGCGCGGGCACCGCCGTACGGGCCGACGCGGGCCCGCGCGTCGGCCGCAGCCGCACCGCCTGGGCCCTCGCCTGCTACTTCGGCCTCCAGGCCACGGGGGCGTACATCACCATGGGCTGGCTCCCGCAGATCTTCCGCGACGCCGGGGTCTCCGCCTCCACCGCAGGCGTGCTGCTCGCCGTCACCATGGTCATGGGCGTCCCGCTCGCCTTCGTCATCCCGGGCCTCGCCGCCCGGATGAAGAACCAGGGCGCCATCGCCGCCGTCCTCGGCGTCTTCGGCCTCACCGGCTACCTCGGGCTCTACTTCGCCCCCGCCGCCGGAGCCTGGGCCTGGGCGCTCCTCCTCGGCATCTCCAACTGCGCCTTCCCCCTCGTCATCACCCTCATCGGGCTGCGCGCCAAGTCCCCGGCCGGCGTCGTCAAGCTCTCCGCCTTCGCCCAGAGCACCGGCTACCTCATCTCCATCCCCGGGCCCCTCCTCATCGGCGCCCTCTACCAGCACAGCGGCGGCTGGGACCTGCCGCTCGCCCTGATGGCGGGCCTGCTCGTCCCGCAGATCGCGCTCGGTGTCCTGGCGGGCCGGGACCGCACGATCGAGGACGAATGCGGCATGCGAGACTGACAGGCATGTCGCCCGTACTTGAACCGAACCCGCAGGACGGCCGCAAGAAGCTCGGCCTCGTGCTCGGCGCGATCCTCGGCATCACCGTGATCATCTCGGTGATCGCCACGATCGCCTCGCCCTGAGGACGCCCCGAGTACGCCACTGGACGCCTCCGGGGACGCCCTTGAGGCGCCCGCCTCCCCCGGGGTGGGGATAGCCCCACCGCCCCTAGGGGGTCAGGCTCAGGGTGAAGTGGGGTGTGCCCCGGATGGGAACGGCCGCACCGGATCCATAGATTCGTGACAGCGAGCCAGTCCCGTCCGCACACCCACGGAGGCGGCCATGTCGGCCCCCACGCACACCCGGTCCCTCCCGTCCGTCACCGCCCCCCGGGCCCGCACCGCCGCCGCCGCGAGCACCCGGCTGCACTGGTGGGCGCTGGCCCTGCCCGCCCTCGCCTTCGGCCTCCTGCTGACGCTCCTCGCCGGCTCCGGCGAGGCCCACGCGGCCACGGGCGAGGCCTCGTCCCTGGTCCAGGTCGCGGAGCAGCTCCTGCGCGCCGTCGGCTGACCTCCCGAGCGCCCCTCACCTCCCGGGGTGAGGCCCCCCAACACCCTGCGCCCCGTGGCTCGTTTCATGCGAAGCTGGGAGTCATGAGCGCCGACACACCCCGCAGGATCGCCCTCCTCCGGCACGCCAAGGCCGACTGGCCCGAGGTGTCCGACCACGACCGCCCGCTGGCGGAACGAGGCCGCAAGGACGCGCCGGCCGTCGGTCTGAAGCTCGCCGAGACCGGCATCGTCTTCGACCTGGCCCTCTGCTCCACCGCGGCCCGCACCCGCGAGACCTGGAAGCTCGCCGTCCAGGAGATGCCGCACCGGCCCAAGACCCACTACGAGGAGAGGCTCTACGACGCCTCGCTGGGCGAGCTCATCGCCCTGCTGAACGAGACCTCCGACGACGTCTCCGACCTCCTCGTCATCGGCCACAACCCCGGCATGCACGCCCTCGCCGACGCCCTCTCCGGGCGCGCGGAGGGAGACACCCTCGCGAGGATGACCCGTACGGGATTCCCGACCGGGGCCCTCGCCGTCGTCTCCTTCACCGGATCGTGGAAGTCCGTGGAGCACGGGGTGGGCACCCTGCTCGACTACTGGACCCCCAAGGGACACTGACCGGCCCGGCCGGCCGCGTACGCGCGAACGGGCCCCGGCGGCCGATGCGGCTGCCGGGGCCCGTTCGCATCCCGTCGGTGTCGCGGGGGTCAGGCCAGATCGGCGGCCTCGACCTCCTCGCGGGTGATCCCGAGCAGGTACAGCACCGCGTCCAGGAAGGGCACGTTCACCGCCGTGTGCGCGGCCTCGCGGACCACCGGCTTGGCGTTGAAGGCCACGCCGAGCCCGGCCGCGTTCAGCATGTCCAGGTCGTTGGCCCCGTCGCCGATGGCCACCGTCTGGGCCAGCGGCACCCCGGCCTCGGCGGCGAAGCGGCGCAGCAGCCGGGCCTTGCCCGCCCGGTCCACGATCTCGCCCGTGACCCGGCCCGTCAGCTTCCCGTCGACGATCTCCAGCGTGTTGGCGGAGGCGAAGTCCAGCCCCAGCCGCTCCCGCAGATCGTCCGTGACCTGGGTGAACCCGCCCGAGACCACGCCCACCTGGTAGCCGAGCCGCTTGAGCGTGCGGATCAGGGTCCGGGCCCCCGGGGTCAGCTGCACCTCGGCGCGGACCTTGTCCACGACGGAGGCGTCCAGGCCCGCCAGCAGCGCCACCCGGGCGTGCAGCGACTGCTCGAAGTCCAGCTCGCCGCGCATGGCCCGCTCGGTGACCTCCGCGACCTCGGCCTCGCACCCGGCGTGCGCGGCGAACAGCTCGATGACCTCGTCCTGGATCAGGGTCGAGTCCACGTCCATGACGACCAGGCGCTGGGCCCGGCGGTGCAGTCCGGCCGAGACCACGGCCACGTCCACGCCGATGTGTGCGGAGGCGGTGGCCAGTGCGGTGCGCAGCGGCTCGGTCTCCACGCCGGAGACGGCGAACTCCACGGCCGTCACCGGGTACTTGGCGAGGCGGAAGATACGGTCGATGTTGCCGCCGGTCTCGGTGATCCGTGAGGCGATGGCGGCGGTGGACTCGGCGGTGAGGGGGTGCCCGAGCACGGTGACATGGGAGCGGCCGCTGCCGCGCGGCCGGTTGTCACCGGTGCCGGAAAGGATCTCGGCCTGCATCTTGAGGGACTCGGCCCAGCTGTGGACGGTGGCCCGCAGGTCGCCCTCGGCGCCGCCGGCGGGCTTGGTGACGAGGGCGCACAGGACGATGCGGCCACGGGTGACGACCTGCTCGATGTCGACGACGTCGACGGAGTAGGCGGCGAGGGTGTCGAACAGCCCGGCGGTGATCCCGGGACGGTCCTTGCCGAAGATCTTGACGAGGAGGGTAGGGACGTCGGAGGTCTGCGATGCGCTCATGGTGCCCTCACCGTATCTTCCCGACCCCGACCCCAGGACCCCCGTCCCACGTCTTGAACGGTCGCGCCGACCGAACGAACGGCCCGCCGCGGCACCGCCGGGGGGCCGTTCGTTCGGTCGGCGCGACCGTTCAAGACGTGGGACGGGGGTCC
>NZ_JARAYQ010000163.1:0-19509 GCF_033794505.1 Streptomyces sp. MB09-01
GGGTGTTGCAGGCGGTGGGGGTGTTGCAGGCGGGCCACGAGGTGCAGGCGGTCGGAACTCGCCGTGGGGAGCGGGGTGTCCCCTTCGCTCCAGGGCGGTTCGGTGCGGGGGCCGGGCCGGTCGTAGAGGTCCAGGGGCTCGAAGCCGGCCGTGGTCAGGAAGTGTCGGAGCTCCTGGGGGAAGAGCAGGCGCCAGGCGGAGTGCTGGACCGCCGGGGGCGAGCCGTCGTCGGCGGTCCAGACCCGGCGCCGGCGCAGGAGCTGGGCGGCGTGGTCGATGTGGAGGGTGGTCTTTGAGGCGTACGTGGTCCCGTGCCGGGTGAAGCCGGCGGTGCGCGGGCCGTCGAGCAGTTCGGTGCTGCCGAGGAAGAAGGCGCCGTTGCGCATCTCGGCGACGAGCAGCCCGCCGGGGGTGAGGTGGGACCGGCAGCGGGCGAGGAAGGAGGTGAGGTCCTCGTTGGTGTGGCAGTAGAGGAGGGAGCTGTCCAGGCAGACGACGGCGTCGAAGCGGGCTCCGAGGTCGAAGTCGCGCATGTCGGCCCGGTGGTAGGCGGGGCCGGGGTGGCGGGCGCGGGCGTGCGCCAGCATGGCCTCGGAGGTGTCGATGCCGGTGACCTGGCGGCCGGCCTCGTGGTGCAGCCAGGCGGCGTCGCGGCCGGTGCCGCAGCCGACGTCGAGGACGCGGGGGCCGGCGCCGTGGCGCGCGAGGACGTCCTCGGCCCAGCGGGCGGCCAGGTGGTCCGGGTCGGGGAAGCGCTCTTCGTACAGTTCGGGATGGTCGGTGAGGAGGTTGCCGGTGCTCATCGTTGCTCGCTTCTCGGGCGGGTGCCGTCGCGGTGGCACGCGGGGCCGGGATCCGGGCCGGGCCAGGATGCGGAGGGAGGTGCGGCGGGCAGGGCCTGTCTTCGGTCCAGCCGGGCGACGGCCGCGGCGGAGGCCAGCCCGAGTGCGAGGCAGCAGGCGAAGGGCAGCCAGGCGGCACCGGTGTGCCCGGCCGTGTCCATCGCCCAGCCGACCGCCGCGCTGCCGAGGGCGGCCGCGGTGCCGGACACCGCGTAGAAGAGCCCGTAGTAGGTGCCGGTGAGCCCCTCCCGGCCGAAGGCCGGTATCAGCTCCATCACGAACGGCTGGGCGATCATCACTCCGACGTGCAGGAGCAGGGCGCCGGCCAGGACGGCGAGCAGGGCCGCCGGGTGCGGGGCCGGGGCGCCGGCGACGAGCAGGGGCGGGACGAAGCCCAGCCCCATGACGACCAGGCCGGTGGCGATCCAGCGGCCTCGGCTGCCCGCGGACTCCAGCCTTCGGGTGATGCGCAGTTGGAGGAAGAGGTTGGCGAGGGTGCCGGCGAGGAACAGCAGGCCGATCGAGCCGTCCCAGCCGGAGGCCCGCGCGGCCGCGTGGGGCAGCAGCAGGTAGAGCTGGCTCTGCAGCCCGTACAGGCCGATCATGGCGAGGGAGAAGGCCAGGAACCCGCGGCTGCGCGCCGCCTCCCGCCAGTCGCCGAGCAGTCCGGTGTCCGGGGCGGGGATCCGCCGGGCGGGCAGCACCAGGAGCTGCGCGAGGGTGAGCACGGCGAAGACCGCGGCCGCGGTGACGGCGGCCGCCCGGAACTCCACGAGGAGCAGCAGGGTGCCCAGCAGGGGGCCGAGCAGGGCCCCGGCGGTGGCGAACACGTTGAACAGCGCGAAGGCCTCGGCCTTGCGCTCGCCCGCCTCCTGGGCGACGTACGTCCGTACGGCGGGGTTGAACAGGGCCCCCGCGAGCCCGCTGAGTATCGCGGCGGTGAGCAGCAGCGGCAGCGTGTCCCCCAGGGCGAACAGGGCGAACCCCACCGTCCGCAGCGCGCAGCCGGCGATGATCACCCCGCGCGCGCCGAGCCGGTCGGCGGCCGAGCCGCCGATCAGGAACAGGCCCTGCTGGCTGAGGTTGCGCAGGCCCAGGACCACGCCGACGACGGCCGCGGAGAGTCCGAGGTCTTCGGAGAGGTGGGTGGCGAGGTAGGGGACGAGCAGGTAGAAGCCGGTGTTGACGCCGAGCTGGTTGACGAGCAGCAGGCGCACGGCGAGCGGGAAGCCGCGGACGGCGGCGAGCGCCTTCACCGGCCGGTCTCCCCGTCGGCGGGTCTGACCCCGAGGCCGGCCCGGTTCGCGGCGCGTACGGTGCCGTCGGTTCCGCCGATGCCGGTCCACGGGTCGTCGGCGAGCAGCAGATGCCCGTCGAGGTCCACCCAGCGGGCCCGGTCGGCGAGGTGCACGGCGGGGGCGATGCCCAGGGAGCTGGCGGTGAGGCAGCCGAGCATCAGCTCGGTACCGCTGCCGCGCAGCGCCTCGTGGATGCGCAGGGCGGCCCGGACCCCGCCGCACTTGGCGAGTTTGACGTTGACGCCGTGGACCCGTCCGGCCAGTGCGACGGCGTCCTCGTACGAGACGGCGTCCTCGTCGGCGATGACCGGCACCGGGGAGTTCCCGGCCACACGGGCGAGCGCGTCGGGGCGGCCGGGCGCGATCGGCTGTTCCACGGCGGTGACGCCGAGTTCGGCGAAGCGCGGGAGCAGGTCGAGGGCCTGGCGTTCGGTCCACGCCCCGTTGGGATCGAGCAGCAGGCTCGCACCGGGGGCGCCGGTGCGCACGGCGGCCACGCGCGCGAGGTCCTCGGCCGGGTCGGGGGAGCCGGCTTTCACCTTGAGGGCGGTGAAGCCGCTCACGGCGAGCCGGGCGGCCTGCGCGGCGGCCGGTACGGGCCCGGTGATGCCGATCGTACGGGTGGTCGCGGCGGCGGGGGCGGCGGGCGTGCCCAGCAGGCGGTGGGCGGGCTCCCCGGCCCGCTTGCCCACCAGGTCGAGCACGGCGGTCTCGATCGCGGCCAGCACCCCGGGCGGCAGGCCGTGCCAGGCCGGGTGTCCGGCGCCGGTCTCCGCCCAGGCGGTCTCCGGGTCGGGGAAGCGTTCGGTGGCGGCGCGCACCGATTCCAGGTGGCGGTGGATCCGGGCGGTGGGCAGCCCGAGGTAGTCGCTGCTGACGGCCTCGCCCCAGCCGCGCAGTCCGCCGTGTTCGACCGATATCCACACGGCGTCGCGGCGGGTCATCACGGAGCGGGAGATGCGCAGGGGTTCCGCGAGACGGAGGTCGGCGGTGTGCCGGGTGAGCTTCACGCGGCGCCCCCTCGGGCGGGGGCGAGCACGGTGGCGCAGCGGGCCCAGCCGGCGGCCTCGGCCGCATGGGGGTGCGGGATCTGCAGGGGGCGGACGGCGAGGGCGCAGGTGTCCAGGCCGTGGGCGTGGCAGAAGTCGTCGTCGTAGACGGTGCCGAGGTAGCGGTGGGGTCCGTCCGGGAAGACGGTCGCGACGACCGCGCCCGGCTGCGTACGGGCCGCCCAGGCGGCGACGAGGGCGACCGCCCCGGTGCTCCAGCCGCCGCTGACGAAGGCGGAGCGGGCGAGCCGGCGGCAGGCGTCGACCGCCTCGGCGGGTCCCACCCAGTGCACCTCGTCGAAGGCCTCGTAGGCGACGTTGGCCGGGTGGATGCTGCTGCCGAGCCCGCGCATCAGGCGGGACCGGGCGGGCTGGCCGAAGATGGCCGAGCCGACGGAGTCGACGCCGATGACCTTCAGCCGGGGCCAGCGGCGGCGCAGCGGGCCGGCCAGGCCGGCGCTGTGACCGCCGGTGCCGACGCTGCACACCAGGACGTCGAGGTGGTCGAGCTGGGTGGTCAGCTCGGCGGCGAGGGTGAGGTATCCGGCGGCGCTGTCGGGGTTGTTGTACTGGTCGGGCCAGTAGGCTCCCGGCGTCCGCCGCAGCACCTCGTGCAGCCGGGCGATCCGGGCGGCCTGCCAGCCGCCTTCCGCCGCCGGGCGGTCGACGAGTTCGAGCCGGGCCCCGTAGGTGCGCAGCAACTGGCGCATGGACGGTTCGAGTTCGGTGTCGCCGACGAGGACGACGGGGTGGCCGAGGGCCTGGCCGGCGAAGGCGAGTCCGATGCCCAGGGTGCCGGAGGTGGATTCCACGACGGGGGCGCCCGGCAGCAGTTCGCCGCGGTCGCGGGCGCCGGTCAGCATGGAGACGGCGGCGCGCGCCTTCATTCCGCCGGCGCCGAGGCATTCGAGCTTCGCCCAGAAGCCGGGGTGGCGGTGCGGCAGGTCGGTGCGGATCCGGGCGAGCGGGGTGCCGCCGAGCAGGGGCAGGAGGTCGGGGTTGGCGGTGTGGGCCGCCGGGCGGGGCAGGATCGGGGCGAGGGTCATCGGGCGCCCCCGTAGCGGTGGACGACGCCGGGGCCGCCGTCGAGCCAGAAGAAGGGGTAGGGCTCGGCCGAGACGGCGCTCACCCCGGCGCCCAGGAAGCGGGGCAGGACGGCGCTGCCGGTCTGGGCGAACATGACGAGGGGTTTGCCGCTCGCGGCGGCGTGGTCGAGCAGCGGCTGGAAGGTGCCGTTGCCGAGGGTCATGCCGGAGGCGAGGACGGCGTCGCAGCGCTCCAGCTCGGCGAGGGCGTCGGTCAGGACGGGCTCGCCCCATTCGGTGGTGCCGCCCTTGAGGTCGCAGGGCGCGTACGCGGTCCCGCGCTCGCGCAGCTGCTCCAGCAGGGAGTTGACGACGCCGACGACGAGGACCCGCTCCGGTCCGGTCGCGGGGAGCAGGTCGGCGACCGCGCGGGCGCGGGCCCGGGAGCGGTGCAGTGAGCTGCCGGCCGGGATCGGGTAGGGGCGGGCGCCGTTGTCGGGCGTGTGCGGGCGCACGTGCATCAGGTAGGCGTCGAGGGCCGCGATCCGTACGGGCGCCAGCGGGTGGTCGAGCAGGTCGGCGACGGTGGCTCCCGCGCAGTCTTCGAGTGCGTCCGGGGGCAGGGCGCCGGGTTCCACGGCGCAGGAGCCGACGGCTGCGGCCAGCCGGATGCTGAGTACCTCGTTGCGGTAGCCGCCCGAGCGGCCTTCGTGGCGTACGGCCTGGGCGGTGGTGAAGGCGAGCGCGACGTGCTGGCCGGCGGGGTCGGGCCCGTAGGCGCCCGCACGCACGCGCGCGAGGAGCTCGTCGACGGTCCGCACGGCCGGTGTGCAAGAGGCGGGGACGGGGGCGGGGGCGGTCATGCGGTCACCGCCGCGGACAGCTCGGGACGGGCGTAGGCGGGGCGCAGTCCGGCCAGCAGGCGCTCGGCGGCCGCCCGGGCTCCGCCGCCTTCGGTGTCGGCGGTCATGACGTGGCCGAGGTACTCGTTGTTGCTGGTGGCGGGCAGTACGGTGCGGCCCGGTTCGGCCAGGGTGAGCTCCAGGACCCCGGGCCGGACGCGCACCTCGTCGGCCCCGTCGATGCCGGTGAGGGTGCCGGCGCCGTCGGGCAGCAGGAAGGCGATGGCGGCGCTGCGCACCCCCGTGGGGCGGGCGGCGAGGTCGGGCGCGCGGCCGAGTGCGAGGTCCACGCAGGCGGCGGCCAGGTCGACGCCGGTGACGTGGCGGACCAGTTCGGTGATGCGGTTGCCGGCCGGGCGGGGGTTGACCTCGATCAGGCGCGGGCCGGCGGGGGTCAGTTTGAGTTCGGTGTGGCAGACGACGTGGTCGAGGCCGAGTGCCCCGACGGCCCGTACGGCGCTGTCGGCGGCCTCCTTCGCCAGGTCCGGGGCGAGGCCGGCCGGGAACATGTGGCCGGTCTCGATGAAGGCGGGGGCACCGCCGATGCTCTTGTCGGTGATGCCGACGACGTGGGTGGCGCCGCCGTGGGAGACGGTCTCGACGCTGATCTCCGGGCCGGTGAGCAGTTCTTCGAGGAGGAGGACGGGGGCGCGCCGCTGGCCGCGGGCGTTGACGGGGAATTCGGCCAGCGCCCGGCAGGCCCGCTCCAGTTCGCGCTCGTCGTCCACCCGGCGGACCAGCATTCCGGCGCACAGGTCGACGGGCTTGACGACCAGCGGATAGCCGATGTCGCGGGCGGCGGCGAGTGCCGCGGCGGTGTCCGCGCAGACGGCGAAGCGGGGGCCGTCCACCCCGGCTGCGGCCAGGACCTGGCGGGTGCGGTCCTTGCGGCAGGCGTTCCCGACCGCTTCGGGGGTGGGGCCGGGCAGGCCGAGGCGTTCGGCGGTCCGCGCGACGGCGGGCAGGTAGTAGTCGCAGGAGGAGATCACTCCGTCGAAGGCGAGCACCTCGTGCAGCCGCTCGACGAGGGGGAGCAGCGTGTCCGTGTCGTTGGTGTCCGCCGTGACGATGTTGCGCGCGCCGAGCAGCGGGTGCGGCCCGTCGGCCGGCGCGGCGCGCAGGTAGTGGTGCAGGTCCCGGGTGAGGAAGCTGAACGTGTGTCCGCCTTCACCGATCGCCCTGGGCAGGAGCCTGCTCATCGATCCGACCCAGCTTTCGACAACCAGCAGATGTCCCACAGGAGTTCCTCTCAGACCGGCATGACAGCACTTGGGGCGCGCGGGCGGCACGGTGCGCCCGGCAGGAGTCGCCCGCGCCGAACCCGGCAGACGTTATCCGAAATAGTTTTCATTTCCAATACACCGATTTTCGGGTACGGTGTGGAGGCATGGGAGAACTGAGACAGCATCAGGAAGTGCGCGTGGGGGCGTACGGGGTACGGCACGCCGGGCCGCAGGACATCCGGGGGGCGCGCAGCGTCATGCTCGACACCTTCTACCGGGAGTTCACGTACGGGTACGTGCCCGAGTGGCACTCCGACGTCGTCGACATCCGGGGCACCTACCTCGACCACCCGCGGCACACCCTCGTCGTGGCCGTGCGGGACGGGGAGGTGGTGGGCACGTGCGCCGTGCACTCCCGCGGGCCCGCCCACCCGCCGCATCCGCGCTGGCTCGCCGAGCGCTACCCCTCGGGCAGCACCGCCCAGCTCCTGCGGGTCTACGTACGCCCCGCCCACCGCAGGCACGGGCTGGCCCGGGCCATGGTCCGGGAGGCGTGCGCGTTCGCGGCCGGCGTGCCGGGCTACGAGCGGGTCTACCTGCACACGAACGTCGACGTCCCGGGCGCGGAGCGGTTCTGGCGCAGTCTGGCCACCGAGGTATGGGACG
This sequence comes from Streptomyces sp. MB09-01, assembly GCF_033794505.1. Taxonomy (NCBI): domain Bacteria; kingdom Bacillati; phylum Actinomycetota; class Actinomycetes; order Kitasatosporales; family Streptomycetaceae; genus Streptomyces; species Streptomyces sp. MB09-01. The sequence goes on from NZ_JARAYQ010000163.1 coordinate 7,006, forward strand.
CCCGCACGACGGGCGAGCACGGCGGATTCGGGACGGTCCACTTCGAGATCCCGGCGCCCTGGGCGCTTCCGTGACTCCCGGCTCCGCCGCGACTCCGGGCCGTGCACCCGGCTCAGGGCCGTGCTGTGACTCCGCCCACCCTCCCTTGACCGATCAAGGAAGGGTTACCTAAGTTCGAATCATGAGCCCGCAGCCCCCCACTCCCCCCACCGGCCCGGACGACGCGGCCGAGCCCGCGCTGGTCGGCTTCACCGTCGACCTCACCTCCCAGGAGGTCCTCCGGCGGGCCCAGGTGATGGAAGCCCTCGGCCCCGACTGGGACCCGATCGAGGTGCTGCGCGGCGAGGAGGCGGCGTACGACCTGCTGTACTCGGGGCTCGACGAGGCCCAGCAGCGCATCTACGACGACCTGGTCGCGGCCGGAGTGCTCCCCGGGCGAGGACACGGCCGTGCTGCCGCTTGACCCGCAGGCCGACATCGGCCGCCGGGCCTGGGTGGCCTGCCCGAACTGCGAGGACACCCGTGGGTGCGAGCCGTGCGCGGCACGCGGGGCGTGCTCCGCGCACTGGCGCTACCTGCTCTCCAACACGGGCAGCCTGCTCCACCTCCAGTGCCCGGGCTGCACCCACGTCTGGGTGCACGAGAGCGGCTTCGGCGCCACCCGCTCCTCGCTGTGGAGCCGCCTCACCGACGGCCTGTCGAGCCCCTGACCCGCCCCGCGGCGGCCGACGGGCCGGGCCCGCGCGAGGTGCCTATCCTCGAAGAAGGTGCTGCTCCGAGCCCTGGAGGACGGCTGTCATGACCGAGGCGAGCGAAGCGGTCCAGGCCGACCGCACCCTGAAGGCCCGGCACCGCGCGATGTGGGCGCTGGGCGACTACCCGTCCGTGGTCTCCCACGTCATCCCGGAGCTCGGGGCCCGGCTCGTGCAGGAGTGCGGCGTCCGGCAGGGCGACCGGGTGCTCGACGTCGCGGCGGGCTCCGGCAACGCGGCCATTCCGGCCGCCCTGGCCGGGGCCGACGTGGTGGCCTCCGACCTCACCCCCGAGCTGCTGGAGATCGGGCGGCACCTGGCCGCCGTACGCGGCGCCCGGCTGGAATGGCGCGAGGCGGACGCGGAGGCTTTGCCGTTCGCGGACGGGGAGTTCGACATCGTGATGTCCTGCGTGGGCGTCATGTTCGCCCCGCACCACCGGGCCGCCGCCGAGGAGATGCTGCGCGTCTGCCGCTCCGGCGGCACGATCGGGATGGCCAACTGGACTCCGCAGGGCTTCGTGGGCCGGCTGTTCGCCACGATGAAGCCCTTCGCTCCCCCGCCGCCGCCCGGTGTCCAGCCGCCGCCCCTGTGGGGGGACGAGGAACACGTCCACGAGCTGCTGGGCGACGCGGTGACCGACGTCGACGCCCGCCGCGAGACGGTCCGCGTGGACCGCTTCGTGAAGCCGGCGGACTTCCGGGAGTTCTTCAAGGCCTGCTACGGGCCGACGATCGCCGTCTACCGCGCCGTCGCCGGCGATCCGGACCGGGTCGCCGCCCTGGACGCCGCGCTCGACGCCCTCGCCGCCGAGCACACCGTGGACGGGGTCATGGAGTGGGAGTATCTCCTGCTGACCGCCCACCGCCGGGGCTGATCCGCCCCGCGCCGTGGCCGTGCCCCGCAGCCGTGCCCCCTCGCGGCGCCCCCTCCGGTCAGTCGACGGCCGGATGCACTTCCGGGTGCGCGTCCCACCACTCCTTGTGGAAGGAGTTGTTGTCCACATTGGCCAGGTAGGCGCGAGCCGCGGCCCGGTAGAGCAGTTCCGCCTGCCCGGCCGACAGCGCCGAGCGGTTCCAGGCCAGGCGGATGCGGCCGGTGATCGGGGTGCCGACGAGCGGGCGCATCACCGTGCCCTCCCCGGGCGGGGCCGTCGGCTGGCAGAGCGAGACCGCGCGGCCCGCGGCGATCAGGTCGTGCTGCATCTTGCGATCGGTGATCCGGTAGCGCAGTGACGGGCTGAATCCGGCCTTCGCGCAGGCGGCGACGAGGGCCTCCGGACCGCCGTCGTCGTCCTCCACCAGGGTCAGCCACGGCTCGTCGGCGAGGTCGGCCAAGTCGATGCGGTCGAGGCCCGCGAGGGGGTGCTTCGCCGAGAGCCGGATGCAGAAGGGCTCCTTCGGGATCAGCGTCCTGGCCAGGGTCCCCTCCGGCAGCGCGACCTCGTGGTCGTTGACCTCGCCGTACACGATGGCGTCGTACCGCCCCGCTCCGAGCATCCGGGCCAGCGCGGTCACCGAGTCCTCCAGGTCCACGGCGATCTCCCGGCCGGACAGGGACAGGTCGGTCTGAGCCAGGAGGCCGTCGAGCAGCACGAGCAGGATGCAGCCCAGGCGCAGCCGACCGCCGGCGGACAGGGCGCGCGCGTCCGCTCCCAGGGCGTCCATCTCGCTGAGCACGCGGCGGGCCCTGGCCAGGACGAACTGGCCCAGCGCGGTGGGTTCCACGCCGCCCCGGCCGCGCACGAACAACTCGCCGCCGGTGACCTGCTCGATGCGCCGCAGCTGCGCCGAGAGGGCGGGCTGGGAAACACCGAGCCGCCGCGCCGCGCCCCCCAGGCTGCCCGCCTCCGCTATCCGGCAGACGGCTTGCAGATGCCTCAACTCCAGCTGCATCCGGGCAGCGTACGCAGCCGCCCGTCCCGGCACCATAACGCGGGCCTTATGCCCGCCGGGATGTCCCATTCTCGTCATGTTCACGCTCATACTCGGCCGCGAACGAACACTCATCCCCGACCCCCCACGATCGGAGTGGACGTTGCAGCCCAGAAGATGGACGGCGGCCGTGGCGGCGATGGCGCTGACCGCAGGTCTCGCCGGCACCCTGGCCGGGACGGCATCGGCGGCGCAGCAGGCGCAGCCCGCACCGTCACAGAAGGACACACCGGCCGCGCGCGCGGTCGCGGCGGCCGACCAGGCCGTCGACAGTGGTCTCGACTCCCTGGTCAACTCCTCGCAGGAACAGTACGAAAGACGTCTCGTCACCCCCTGGGTGAAGGACCTCTACTCCGTCTCGTACGAGCGCAGCTACCGCGGGCTGCCGGTCGTCGGCGGCGACGCGGTCGTGCTGGCGGACGGCACCGGCAAGGTGCGCGCCCTCCAGTCGGCCTCCTCCGTACGGATCGACGTGGCGACCCGCGCGTCGGTCTCCGCGAAGGACGCCGAGTCCACCGCGCGGGCGAGGCTGGCCTCGGTCGACAAGGTCGAGAGCAGCCGGCTCGTCGTCCGGCTCAAGGACGACAAGCCGGTGCTGGCCTGGGAGACGGTCCTGAGCGGCCGTACCAGGACCGCGCCCAGCAAACTGCACGTCTTCACGGACGCGCGGACCGGCGCCTTCGTCGACAGCTACGACGAGGTGGTGGCCGGCTCCGGCAACAGCAAGTGGAACGGGCCTGGCCCGATCTCCCTCGACACCACCAACTCGGGCTCCACGTACACGCTGCGCGACCCGATCCGGACCGGCCTCAGCTGCGCCGACTACAGCAACGGCACGGTCTTCACCAAGTCCTCCGACTCCTGGGGCACCGGCAACCCCACGAGCAAGGAGACCGGATGCGTCGACCTGATGTTCGCGGCCCAGAAGCAGTGGGACATGCTCGCCCAGTGGCTCGGCCGCAACGGCGTCAGCGGAAACGGCCGGAGCTTCCCCGGCAAGGTCGGCCTGAACGACCTCAACGCCTACTGGGACGGCAGCTCGGTCACCATCGGCCACAACAGCGCCAACGAGTGGATCGCCGGCGTGGACGTGGTGGCCCACGAGTACGGGCACGCCATCGACTCCAACACGCCCGGCGGCACCAGCGGCCAGGAGTCCGGTCTCGGCGAGGCCACCGGCGACATCTTCGGCGCGCTGACCGAGGCGTACATCAACCAGCCGGCGCCGTACGACACACCCGACTACACCGTCGGCGAGGTCATCAACCTCCAGGGCCGGGGCCCGATCCGCAACATGTACAACCCGCCGGCCGTCAACAACGACCCGGCCTGCTACAGCTCCGCGATACCCGGCACCGAGGTGCACAAGGCCGCCGGCCCGCTGAACCACTGGTTCTACCTGCTGGCCGAGGGCAGCAACCCGGGCGGCGGCAAGCCGAGCAGCCCCACCTGCAACCAGTCCACGGTCACCGGGGTGGGCGTCCAGAACGCCGGCAGGATCTTCTATGGCGGCATGCTGCTCAAGACCAGCAGCATGTCCTACAAGAAGTACCGGACGGCGACGCTGAGCTCCGCCAAGACGCTCGACGCCACCTGCGACCTCTTCAACAAGACCAAGGGCGCCTGGGACGCGATCAGCGTGCCCGCCCAGCCCGCCGACCCGACCTGCACCCCGAGCGGCCAGAACAACGACTTCTCGATGGCGCTGAACCCCTCGTCGGGCACCGTCCAGCAGGGCGGCACGGTCACCACGACCGTCGCCACCACCGTCACCACCGGCACCGCCCAGTCGGTGACGCTGACCGCCGGCGGCCTGCCGGCCGGGGTGAGTGCCTCCTTCAACCCCGCCACCGTGCAGTCCGGCCAGTCCTCCGTACTGACCCTGACCGCCACCGCCAACGCGGCGCCCGGCGCGTCCACCGTCGTCGTCAAGGGACAGGGCGCCGCGCTCTCCCACACCGTCGACTACACGCTCAACGTCGGCGGCACCCAGCCCGGCAACGACCCGCCGGACATCAGCGTCGCCAACGTGCAGGCGCACCTGGCCCAGTTCGGCACCATCGCCTCCCAGAACGGCGGCCACCGCCGTGCGGGCAGCGCCGGCTACACCCAGTCGCTGGCCTACGTGAAGGGCAAGCTGCAGGCCGCCGGCTACACCGTCACCGAGCAGAACTGCTCCTCCTGCACCTACCCGTCGAACAACCTGATCGCCGACTGGCCGGGCGGCCCGGCCGACCAGACCGTCATGTTCGGAGCCCACCTGGACGGCGTCTCGGCCGGCCCCGGCATCAACGACAACGGCTCGGGCTCCGCGACCCTGCTGGAGAACGCGCTCGTCCTCGCCCAGAAGAACCCCACCATGACCAAGCACGTGCGCTTCGCCTGGTGGACGGACGAGGAGCAGGGCCTGAACGGGTCCGAGTTCTACGTCAACCAGCTGAGCAGCGCCCAGCGGGCGGCCATCAAGGGCTACTACAACTTCGACATGGTCGGCTCCACCAACGGCGGCTACTTCATCAACAACGTCAACTCCGCCACCGCGGCCCCGCTCAAGGCGTACTGGACCTCGCTGAACCTGGCGCCCGAGGAGAACACCGAGGGCCAGGGCCGCAGCGACGACTACTCCTTCCAGCAGGCCGGCATCCCCACCTCCGGCTACGCGGCCGGGGCCAGCGCCCGCAAGACCTCGGCGCAGGCCGCGAAGTGGGGCGGCACGGCGAACGCCGCCTACGACCCCTGCTACCACAGCTCCTGCGACACCACGAACAACATCAGCGCCACCGTGCTGGACCGCAGCGCCGACGGCGTCGCCTACGCCGTGTGGAAGCAGGCCGTCGGCGGTGAGACCCCCGCACAGGACTTCTCCGTCGGTGTCAGCCCGTCCGCGGGCAGCGCGGCCCCCGGCGGTTCCACCACGGCCACGGTGAACACCGCCACCGTGAGCGGCGCCGCCCAGACCGTCGCCCTTTCCGTCACCGGCGCGCCGGCCGGCGTGAGCGCCACGCTGAGCCCCACGTCCGTACAGTCCGGCAGCTCCTCCACGCTGTCCGTCCAGGTCGGCGCGAACACCGTGCCCGGCACCTACACCCTGACGGTCACCGGCTCCGGCACCGTCAGCCACACCACCACCTACACGCTGACCGTCACCGGCAGCGGCAGCTGCACGCCGCGCCAGCTCGTGGTCAACGGCGGCTTCGAGAACGGCGCCAGTCCGTGGAGCGCGACCGCGGGCGTCATCACCAACCAGTCCGGGCAGGCCCCGCACGGCGGCAGCTACAAGGCGTGGCTGAACGGGTACGGGTCCCCCCACACCGACAGCGCCTCGCAGTCGCTGGCCGTCCCGTCGGGCTGCGCCTCCTACCGGCTGTCGTTCTTCCTCCACATCGACACGGACGAGGACGAGAACGTCGTCTACGACCGGTTCACCGTCTCCGTGGGCAGCCAGACCCTGGCGTCCTTCTCCAACCTGGACGCGAACTCCGGCTACGCCGAGAAGTCCTACGACCTCTCCGCGTTCGCCGGCCAGACCGTCACCCTGAAGTTCAACGGCGTGGAGGACCAGTCCCTCCAGACCTCCTTCGTCGTGGACGATGTCGCCCTCCAGGTGAGCTGACGCCCGCCCGGCCCTGTGATGTCCGGCCCGGTCCCCGCACGGCGGGGGCCGGGCCGGACGCCTGCCGTACTGTTCCCTCGTGGACGTATCGGTCGATCAGGGACGGAGATGACGCAACATGGACAACGCGTCGCGCGCTCGCTGCACGGCCTGTGGGAGCTCTACCTGGCGCGCGAGACCTCCGCCCGCTTCGACCTGCACCTCGCGCTGGGCCACGCCCGTCATGCTGCTCCTGCTCACGGACTTCGACCAGTACCTGGGAGGGGTGGACGTCGCGGAACGCCCCGGGAACAACCTGCTCGGCGCGCTGCTGGCCGCCGCGGCGGCGCTGCTGCTGTGGCCCGCGCGGGAGGAGGGACGGATCCCGGAGCGGCTGGCCACCCTGCTCGACACCCACGCCCGCTTCCTCGAACGGGTCGCCGTGGTCGTGGAGTTCGGGCCGGTGCGGCAACGGGAGTACCGCATCCTCAAGGCCGAGGCGGCCACCGCGGACCTACGGGCGGCCCGCGCGCGCCTGGCCACCCGGCGCGGGGCGGATCCGGAGCTGCTGGACCGGCTCGACGGCGTGTGCGGGGCGGCCGACCGGATGCGCGGCCTGATCACGGTGCACCGCCCGTACGGCCGGGCCCGGACGGTGCTGGATCCGGCCGAACTGCTGGCGTGCGCACGCCTGCTGCGGGACGCGGCGGTCGCCGTCACTCCGGCGGGGCGGGCCGGCCCGCAGGGTCCGGGCCCGGCGGCCCCTCTCACGGACGCGGCGTACGCAGTGGTGGGCACGGCCCTGGCGACGGCTTCGGCCGCGGTCCGCGCCAGCGGGGGCACCGGCCCCGCCGTGGGGCCCGGCACGGCCTGAGCCCCGCCTCCCCCGGCCGCCGGCACCTCAGACCCCGCTGCGGACCCGGTCGCGGCGCCGACCCGCGCCGACCGCGGCAACGCCCCATCCCGCCACCCAGACGGCGCCTACCACCAGCGCCGCGAGGGCCGTTCCCATGTCGGGGGGCGCGTCGCCGAGGCCCGGGGCCACGCCCGCGGCCCGAGCACCGAAGCCGACGACCCCGGCCGCGACCATCACGATGCCCGCCCAGGAGACGGCGACCGCGGCCCACCGGACGTACCGGGCGGCGGGCGGGCGTACGAGCAGCAGGGCGACGAGGGCCATCAGCAGACCGAGGCCGGCGTTTCCCAGCTGGGCGGCCGTGACATCGGCGACCTGGGCGTACGCCTCCTGCGGTGCGGGGAAGCCCGGCATGCCCAGCTCGCCGTCCCGCGCGAGGTCGATCTTGCTCACGGTGTAGGCGAGCGCACCGGCGCAAGCGGTGAGCGCGCCGATCTTCTGGGTCCTCGATGATCGGGTCATGACCCCATCCTGCTGCGCGGGCCCGCACCGCCGCCTCCTCCCCGCGTACGGTGCTGCTCCCCCGCTCGGGGGAGCAGCACCGTACGCGGGGAGGGCACTCACACGGAGCCGCCCCCGGCGAACTCGGCTTCGAGCACCTCCGTGAAGAGGCCGATCGGGTCGCTCCAGTCGCCGTTGAGGCTCTGGGAGACGAGGTGCCCGCCGTCGCGGGTGCCGTAGGTGTAGCAGAACGATCCGGTGAAGGCGCCGCCCATGCCCCAGACCCGCTCGCCCGAGGACAGCTCCACCGATGCCACGGCGAGGCCGTAGGAGGTGTGGGGGATCCACTTGCCCTCGGGGGTGGGGAACGCGGTGAACATCTCCTCCTGCTGGGCCGGCGGCAGCAGCCGGCCGCCGAGCAGCGCGCCGAAGAACCGGTTCAGGTCCCCGACGGTGGAGACCATGCCGCCGGCCGTCCAGGCGAAACTGGCGTTGAGCTCGGTCACGTCGTGGATCTCGGCGTCGGGCGCGGGCAGGTGGTTCTTGCTGTAGAGGCGGGTGTGCGGTCCGCGCAGCTCGTGCTGGTCATCGCCCGGCAGGTAGGTTCCGGTCAGTCCGAGCGGGCGGACGATGCGCTGCTCGAGCTCGTCGGCGTAGCTCCGGCCGGTCACCTTCTCGATGACGAGGCCGCTCAGGATGTAGCCGGTGTTGCTGTAGGCCCAGCCCTCGCCCGGCGCGAAATCGGGGGCGTGGGACATCGCGACCTCCACCAGCTCCTGCGGGCGGAACCGGTCGTAGCGGTGCTCCAGGAAGGCGGGGCCGTAGTGCCGCGACGTCAGCGATGCGTCCTGGGCGTAGTTGAAGAGTCCGCTGGTCATGCCGAGTAACTGGCGCAGGGTGATCGCGCCGCCGTCGTTGCCGTTCCCCCGGACCAGGCCCGGCAGCCACTGCTCGACGGTGTCGTCCAGGCCGAGCCTGCGCTCGGCCGCCAGCTGGAGGAGGAGGGTGGCCGTGAACGTCTTGGTGGCGCTGCCGATGCGGAACTGCTCCTGCGGGAGCCGCGCGCGCCCCGTGACCGTGTCCGCCACCCCTGCCGCCCCGAACCAGCGGCCCGTGCCGTCCTGGACCTCGGCGACCATTCCCGGAAGACCGCTCTCGCTCACGGCCCGGTCCAGGACCTCCTGCACGGCCGAACGTGAACTCGTCTTCCGGGGAACGGACTTGGTCATCTCGGTCTCCTCGATGCGGCTCCGGCGTTCTCCCTGAGTGAAAAACGCTACGCCGCGGGGCCCTTCGGCGCTGGCCCGCTCCCGGCCAACATCGAGAAGACCGGGGCAACCGGATTTGCCCTTCTTCCCTTCTACGGCACCGGCTGGTATCCGGGAAGGTTGCCCGGCAGCCGCTGCGCGTGCGGCGGGAGGCGGCGGCCCGTCGTCACTTGGAGGTGCCCCTCCCGCCCCGCTCGGGGGCGATCATGGCGGTCAGGCCGAGGTCCAGCTCCGCGCCGTCGACGAGCAGCGCCTCGATCGAGCGCGTACGCGGGTCGATGTCGGCCTCCATGCCCTCACCGCGGTAGTGGGGGTACCCGGAGGAGCCGGTCTCGCCGGTCGCCTCGACCGTGGCCGCGCGCAGGGCCCTGTCGGCGGCGGAGGCCCCGCGCAGATTCTCGATGTGCTCGGGCACCAGCAGGATCTGGAAGCTCTGCGGCTCATTGGTCATGGCTCGAAGCTACCTGATCAGGTGCCCCGGAGCGGGCGCTCACACGCCCCACCTCGTACGCTCTCCAGGACCCCCGGACGCGAACGAAGAGGCAACACCATGAGCGGCGATTCCCCGAGCAAGATCCTCCTTGTGGCGAAGGACCGCACCCTCCGGACCCTGCTGGAGCGCCTCCTCGTCGGCCGGGGGTTCGCCGTGGTCGACGGCGGGAGCGGGACGGACACCGTTGCCCTGCTGGGCAGTGCCGGCCCGATCGCCCTGGTGATCTGCGAGCGCACCGGTCCGGGTCTGGACGAGGTGGCGATGTTCGAGGAGATCCGCCGCCATCCCGATCACGGGCGCGTGCCGATCCTGGCACTGCCGCCCGCGGACCCGGAGTGCACGGTCCGCGCGCTGGAGGCCGGGGTGAGCGACTGCCTCGCGAAGCCGTTCCACCCCACCGAGTTCCTGGCCCGCGTCGAACGCCTCGCCCGGCAGGCCGCGGCCTGATTCCGCTCTTCGGGATCCGGCGCACCGTCGGGATCCGGCCGGTCCGGGCCGGGGACCGCGATTGGCCGGACATCGCCCTGGTCCGGCCCGCCCGGGCTTCCTACGATTCGGGCACCCGGTCTTCACCGCCCGGGCCTTGTCAGGGCCATGCCCAGATTCCCCTTCCTGGGCCTGCCCGTCCCACCCTGCACACCGGTCTGTGACGACCCGGCCCCGCTCTGGCCGGCCGCACCCCCCACCTTCCGGCACACAGGCACACCCGCCTGCGCGCCGCCCGGTACCGAAGCAGTGGATTGGAGAACCATGTCCGGTGCATTCCTCGTGAGCGGCGCGATCGGCGCCCTGCTCACGGCCACCGTCCCCACGCACACCACCCCGTCCGCCATCGTGGACCCGCCGCCCGACCGCATCGTGATCGAAGTCGCCACGGTAAACGGATCCGGGTGCCCCAAGGACACCGCGGAGGTCGCGGTGTCCCAGGACAACACCGCGTTCACCGTGACCTACAGCCAGTACCTCGCCCAGGTCGGCGGCGGCGCACCGCCCACCGCGGCGCGCAAGAACTGCCAGCTCAGCCTGATCGTGCACGTGCCCCACGGCTTCACCTACGCGATCGCCAGCGCCGACTACCGCGGCTACGCCTCGCTCGCGCCCGGCGCGAAGGCCACCGAGAAGGCCTCGTACTACTTCCAGGGCTCGCCGGACACCGCCGCCCGCACCCACAACTTCAGCGGGCCGCAGGAGGACAACTGGCAGGCCACCGACGTGACCGACTGGGCCCAGATGGTGTGGGCGCCGTGCGGCGTGCAGCGCAACTTCAACATCAACACCGAACTGCGCGTCACCAGAGGCACCTCGTCCCCCTCGTCCACCAGCTACATGACGATGGACTCCACCGACGGCAGCATCAACACCATCTATCACCTCGCCTGGAAGCAGTGCCCCGGCAAGTGATCCGCCCCGGACGCCCCCCGCTGCGCGTGCGCGTGCAGCGGGGGGCGGTACCCGCGTTCCCGGACCAGGCGGGTGGTGAGCGCGGCGAAGGCACGGGACGCGGCGCTTTCGTAGGCGTTCTCGCGGCGCAGCAGGGTGACCGTGCGGAACGGGAGGGCAGGGTCCAGCGGGACCGGGCGCAGGTAGGGGTGGTCGTCGGTGACCGCAGCGGGCAGGACGGTCGCCAGTGAGGTGCGCCGGACGATTTCGGTGAGGGCCTGGACGGAGTTCGCCTCGACCGCGATGGGCGGCCGGACGCCGTGGGCGGCGAGGTAGGCGTCGACGTGTCCGCGCGTGGCGAAGTCCCCGCTGAGCAGCACCAGTCGGCGCGCCTCCAGGTCGCGTACGGCAAGGGGCGCAGGATCCGCGTCGGCGGCGACCAGGGCGAGGGTCTCGGTGAACAGCGGGGTCGCCGCGATGCCCGGCAGGTGCGGCCCCTCGAAGGCGAGACCGAGGTCGTGGTCGTCGGCGATCAGGCCGGCTTCGATGCGGTCCTGCGGCATCTCCCGTAGCTCCAGCGTGATGCCGGGGTGGGCGGCGTGGAGTGCGGCGACGAGCGGGCCCACGAGGTACGCGGTGAAGGTGGGGGTCAGCGCGAGGCGCAGGTGGCCGCGGGAGAGGTCGGCGAGGTCCATGACGGCCCTCTCGGCGGCCGCGAGGTCCCGCAGGGCGGCGCGTGCGTGGTGGACGTACGTCGCGCCGGCGTCGGTGAGCCGTACGGCGCGGCCGGTGCGGTCCAACAGCTGGGCGCCCACGGCGCGTTCGAGCTGTTTCACCTGCTGGGACAGGGTAGGCTGGGAGATCCGCAGCTCCTCCGCGGCGCGGGTGAAGCTGCCGTGTTCGGCGACGGCGATCAGATAGCGCAGGTGACGCAGTTCCAGAGCCATGGCCACAACTATAGATGTCATCGATGGCAGACATGGATTTTGCCTCTTGGACACAATAGATGCAGCTCATGCATGGTGGACCACGTCAAGCCCCCCGGGGCGCATCCCATCGAAGGGAGTGACCGTGCAGGATCTCTGGGACGGCGTCGCACGCTTCCGGCGCGAAGTGTTTCCGGCGAAGGCGGAGCTCTTCGCCAGGCTGGCCGGTACGCACCGGCCGACGACCCTCTTCATCGGCTGCTCCGACGCCCGCGTGGTGCCGGAGCTCATCACCCAGAGCGAGCCGGGCGAGCTGTTCGTCGTCCGCACCGCGGGGAACCTCGTACCCGCCTACGCGCCGGGCCCGGACGGGGTAACGGCCAGCATCGAGTACGCCGTCGCCGTCCTCGGTGTCACCGGCATCGTCGTGTGCGGGCACTCCGCCTGCGGGGCGATGACCACCCTGGCCGAGGGCACGGACCTGGGCGCCGCCCCCTCCGTCGCCGGCTGGCTGCGGCACGCGGACGCCTCGGTGGCCCGGACCGCGGGCGCCGGCCCGGACCGGGTGTCCGCCCTGGTCCGCGAGAACGTACGCGCCCAGCTCGCGAACCTGGCCACCCACCCCTCGGTCGCCCGTGCCCGGGCCGCGGGAACCCTCACCCTGCGCGGGTGGGTGTACGACATCCGCTCCGGCGATGTCTCGGAGGTCGGCCCCCTCGCCGGCCGCCCGGCCGCGCTCACCCCGCGAACCGCCTGAACACCGTCTCTGAACACCCTCTCCTGAATCCCCCTCCCCCGAACC
>NZ_JARAYQ010000164.1:0-19401 GCF_033794505.1 Streptomyces sp. MB09-01
CCCATGGGCCACGGGCCACGGGGCCACGGGCCAGAGCCACGCGCCACGCCCCCTCCCCACGCGCCACGCCCCACAGGCCACAGGCCAGGGGCCAGGGGCCAGGGGCCACACCTGCCACACCCCCCGGGCCACGGGGCCAGGGGCCAGAGCCACGCCCCCTTCCCCATGGGCCACGGGCCAGGGCCACGCGCCCCGCGCCACACCCCACGAACCACGGCCCAGGACCACGCGCCACGGGCAACCTGCCGGCCCGCCCGCAGCCCCCGCCCGCGTCCCCCTGTCCGCCCGTCCGCCCGCCCGGCAAGGGCCGCCGCACCCGACGCGGTCGGATGCGCGACAGGCCCGTCTGGGCCCGGCACACTGCCGCCATGGGCCTCTTCACCGCCGCCTGCGCGGCCTACGCCTCCCTCGCCGCTTGGCTCTGGCTCACCCTCGCCCAGGGCATGTTCTGGCGGACCGACGTCCGCCTCCCCCCGCGCACCGCCCCCGCCCACTGGCCGTCCGTCGCGATCGTCGTCCCCGCCCGGGACGAGGCCGAGGTACTGCCCCGGAGCCTGCCCTCGCTCCTCGCCCAGGACTATCCCGGCGAAGCCGAGGTGATCCTCGTCGACGACGGCAGCACCGACGGCACCGGCGGCCTCGCGCTCCGGCTCGCGGCCGGGCAGCCGGGGCTCCCGCTCACCGTCGTCTCCCCCGGTGACCCCGCCCCCGGCTGGACCGGCAAGCTCTGGGCGCTGCGCCACGGCATCTCGCTGGCGCGCACCGCGCACGCCACCGAGCCCGACTTCCTCCTCCTCACCGACGCCGACATCGCGCACGAGCCCGACAGCCTGCGCGAACTCGTCGCCGCCGCGACCTCGGCCGACCTCGACCTCGTCTCCCAGATGGCCCGCCTGCGCGTGGCCGGCTTCTGGGAACGGCTCGTCGTACCCGCCTTCGTGTACTTCTTCGCCCAGCTGTACCCCTTCCGCCGGATCAACCGGCCCTCCGCCCGGACCGCGGCGGCCGCCGGCGGCTGCGTGCTGCTGCGCACCGGCGCCGCCGTGCGCGCGGGGATCCCCGACTCCATCCGCCAGGCGGTCATCGACGACGTCTCCCTCGCCCGCGCCGTCCACCGCTCCGGCGGCAGGATCTGGCTCGGACTGGCGGAGCGGGTGGACAGCGTGCGCCCGTACCCGGCTCTCGCCGACCTGTGGCGGATGGTCTCGCGCAGCGCCTACGCGCAACTGCGCCACCAGCCCCTCCTGCTGGCCGGGACGGTCGCCGGGCTGGTGCTCGTCTACCTCGTACCCCCGGCCGCCCTCCTCACGGGGCTCGCGACCGGACACCCCGCGGTCGCCTGGGCCGGGGGGCTCGCCTGGCTCCTGATGGCCGGCACCTACCTGCCGATGCTGCGCTACTACCGGCAGCCCGCCGTGCTCGCGCCACTGCTTCCGCTCACGGCCCTGCTGTACCTCCTGATGACCGTCGACTCAGCCGTTCAGCACTACCGGGGTCGCGGTGCGTCCTGGAAGGGCCGTACCTATGCCCGTCCCAGCGACGCCTGAAACGACGAACGGCTGCCCGGAACCGAGTCATCCGAGGTCACCGCGTTGTGACGCTGCGTCAGTACGAAGTCGGTGCAACACCCAACCGGTGAGTACGAGTAGGAACAAGGTGGGGTGGAAGTGGCGAATCGTGCACGTGAACGTGAAGTGAAAGGTGAGGCCCTGACCTGGGAAGATGCAGGTCAGGGCGGTGTTGACGACACCTCGCTATGGACCCGGTGAAGTCGTGGGCTTAACTTAGGTCCCATGACCTCCCCCCGCTCCACTTATGGCGGCGGTTACTACTCCGCGCCCTCCTTCCCGGACACCCCCATCTACGACTCCCTCGTCGCCGAACGCGGCACCCCGCAGATCGCCCCGATCCGCGTTCCGGCCGCCTACGAGTCTCCGAGTGCCGGATATTCGAGCGGCGGTTACCTGCCGGCCCTGGCGTCGGCGCTGCCCGCGCTGCCGCCGGCCGCCCCTCAGCAACAGCAGGCTCCGGCCTACGGCTACCCGTACCAACAGCAGGCCCCGCAGCCGATGCCGCTGCAGCACGCACCCGCCCCGTACATCCCGCAGCAGCAGCCGGTTCCGGCGCGTACCGGATACGTGCCGCAGCCCCAGCCTCAGCAGCCCCGCCCGGCCGCCATGGCCACCGGGTACGAGGCCATGCGCCCGGCCGCGCCGCGTCCGATGCAGGTGCCCGCGCCGGTGCCCGCGGCCTCGTACGAGGACCCGTACGGCCGCCAGTACCAGGGGCGTGGTTACTGACCGGGCCACCGACAGGCGCCGGGACGGCGGAGGGGGCTGGCAGTATTCCCCCATGTCGAAAATGCACGTCCAGGCGCTCCACGTCCATCCCGTCAAGTCGGTGGCGGGAACCGCTCCCGAGGAAGCGGCCGTGGAGCCCTGGGGTCTGTCCGGAGACCGGCGGTGGGCGCTGGTCGACACCGGGGGCACGGTCATCACCCAACGCCGCCATCCGCAGCTGGCCTTGGCGGCGGCCCGTCCGATGGCCGGCGGCCGGATCGCGGTGACCGCGCCGGGCATGGCGGAGCTGGTCGTGGAGGTGCCCGAGCCGGGTCCGCTGGAGCCGGTCGTCCTGTTCGGGAAGAAGGTCGAGACCGTGGTCGCGGCGAGCGCCGCGGCCGACTGGTTCAGCGCGTACCTGCGGGAGCCGGTGCGGTTGATACATCTGGACGATCCGTCCGTACGGCGTCCCGTGGATCCGGACTACGCACTGCCCGGCGAAATGGTGAGCCTGGCCGACGGCTATCCGCTGCTGATCACCACCCTCGCCTCGCTGGACGCGCTCAACTCGCTGATCGCGCAGGGGGACCATCCCGAGGAGGGTCCGCTGCCCATGAACCGTTTCCGCCCCAATGTGGTGGTATCCGGCGCCGAGGCGTGGGCGGAGGACGGCTGGCGGCGCATCGCGATCGGCGACGCCGTCTTCCGCGGGGCACGGGAATGCGGCCGGTGCGTCGTCACCACCACCGACCAGGCGACGGCGGAGCGGGGCAGGGAACCGCTGAAGACCCTGGGGAAGCACCGGCGGATCGGCAAGTCGCTGGCGTTCGGGCGGCTCCTGGTGCCGGTGCGCCTGGGCACGGTGCGCGTCGGCGATGAGGTACGCGTCCTGGAATGACGCAAATGATGTGAATAGCGCGAATGATGCCCTGCCCGGACACCGCGGGCGACTCGCACGGCGCGGATGACACGGATGCCCGGCACTGACCAGCCGGCCCGGAATGACACCTTCGGGGGGCTCCGCATCCACGCTGGAACCAACAGGCACGACCACGCCGTTGGATCAGTCAGGACATGGGCAGAGGGAGACTGGCACAAGTTGGGGGAGCCGGACCGTGCGGACAGCAATGGGTGTGTGGCGTTGGCGGCGCAATCCGCTGCGCCGGCCGACCGATCTCTTCGAGGCGTGGGTGGCGTTCGCCGCGCTGGTGTGCGTGCTCGTGGTGGCTCCGGCCATCGGATGGGTCGCGGGCCTGCGGGTGGACGGCACCCTGCAGCAGGCCGCGCAGGAGCAGCGGCAGGAGCGTCATCTCGTTCCGGCCGTGGTGGTCCGGCCGGCGCCGGAGTCGGCGGCGGACGTGCCCGCCGACGGCTCGGCGGACGTGCCCGCCGAGGTGTCGGCGCAGCGGACCGCCCCGCGCCGTACGCAGATCGTGGCCGCGTGGACCGCGCCGGACGGCAGCAGCCACGAGGGCACCGTGCCGGCCGCGGAGGAACCACCGCGCGCCGGCGACCGGTTCCGGATATGGACCGATGCGCACGGCCGGCTGGTCGGGCAGCCGCTGGACCCGTCCGCGGCCGCCTTCCACGCGGGGATGGCCGGCCTGGCCGCAGCGATCGGGGTGGCCGCGCTGGGCGAGACGGTCCGGCGGCTGGTCGTACGACGGCTCGTGCATCGGCGGTACATACGTCTGGACCGGGCCTGGGCGGCCGCCGGACCGGACTGGGGCCGAGCGGGCGCGGGCAGTTGACCTGGCACCTCTTCGGCTCCGCGCGCGCTACGGTGGGGCGGCCGGATCGGTCGCTCCAGCAGCTTCGGTGGCACCGGCCGTTCACACGGCTCCGAACCACACGGATCGGCTGCGGCGGATCCGGTGACTTCAGTGGTTCCGGTGGCTTCAGACTTCAGTGGCTTCGGTCGCATCGGCAGCGCTAGTACGAGGGTGGGGGCACGACAGCACCATGGTTCAGGGCACGGTCCAGGTGACGCACGGCGGGTCTTCGCGGTGGCGGCGCCGCTCCGGTGAATATCCGACGCTGGCCGCCGCGCTCGCCGTCGCGGGGGACGGAGACGTGCTGACCGTCGCCCCCGGCACCTACCGGGAGAACCTGGTGCTGCACCACGCCGTCACCCTGCGCGGACCCGAGGGCGGGCTGGGGTCGGTGCGCATCGCCCCGCTCGACGGGGTCGCGCTGACCGTGCGCGCCTCGGCCGTGGTCCAGGACCTGTACCTGGAGGGCCAGGACCGGGCGGCGCCCGCGCTGCTGGTGGAGGACGGCTGCCCCGAGCTCACCGATCTGCGGGTCAGCACCCACTCGGCGGCCGGCATCGAGGTACGCGGCCCCGGGGCCCGGCCCCTCGTGCGGCGGTGCACGGTGGAGAACCCGGCCGGTGTCGGGATCGCCGTACTGGACGGCGGCGGCGGGGTGTTCGAGGAGTGCGAGGTCGTGGCCGCCGGGCAGACCGGCATCTCGGTCCGCGGCAGCGGCCGGCCCCGGCTGGAGCGCTGCCGCGTCCACCACGCGACGGGCGCCGGCATCGGGGTCACGGGCGAGGGCTCGGGCCTGGAGGCGCTGGGCTGCGAGGTCTACGAGGTCAAGGGCGCCGGAGTGCAGATCGCCGCCCGCGCCACCGCCCGGCTCACCGACTGCGCGGTGCACCGCACCTCGGCCGACGGCGTCACCCTCGACACCGACGCGGTCCTCACCCTGGCCGGCTGCGACATCCACGACATCCCGGAGAACGCAGTCGACCTGCGGTCCCGTTCGGTGCTCACCCTCAGCCGCACCACGGTCCGCCGCTTCGGCCGCAACGGGCTGTCCGTGTGGGACCCGGGAACCCGGGTGGACGCCGAGTCCTGCGAGATCCACGACAGTACGGGCGACTATCCGGCGGTGTGGATCAGCGACGGGGCCACCGTCGCCCTCGATTCCTGCCGGGTGCACGACGTGCCGGACGCACTGTTCGTGCTGGACCGGGGTTCGCGCGTCGACGTGGTCGACAGCGACCTGTCCCAGGTGCGCAACACCGCCGTCTCGGTGAGCGACGGGGCGACCGCGCAGCTCGACGACTGCCGGATCCGCGAGGCGGCCACCGGGGCCTGGTTCCGCGACCACGGCAGCGGCGGCACGCTCGCCAACTGCACCATCGACGCCGTCCAGACCGGCGTGATCGTCACGAAGGGCGCCGACCCCGCTCTGGAGCGGTGCACGGTCACCTCCCCGGCGGAGGCCGGCTTCTACGTGTCGGCGGGCGGGCGCGGCACCTTCACAGCCTGCCGGGTGACGGGCAGTTCCGGCTTCGGCTTCCACGTCATGGACGGCTGCCGCACCACGCTGACCCGCTGCCACACCGAGCGCTGTGCCCGCGGGGGATACGAGTTCGCGGAGGACGGGCCGCTCGCCGAGGAGTGCACGAGCGACGAGTCCGGCCCGCGGCTGGCGGCCCAGTCGGCCTCGGGCGGCGCGTTCGCGGGGGCGCAGGCAGGGATCCGTACGGTCACGGCGGCGCAAAGCTCCGTACCGCAGCCGGCCCAGGCGCCCGCGACCGTACCGCGGCCCGCGGCGGAGCGGCCGGAGGGCGGCGCGGCGGCGGGCGTGCGGGGTTCCGGCGAGGTGCTGGGCCAGCTCGACGCGCTGGTGGGCCTGGACAGCGTCAAGCGCGAGGTGCGCGCGCTCACCGACATGATCGAGGTGGGCCGGCGGCGGCAGCAGGCGGGCCTCAAGGCGGCCTCCGTGCGCCGGCACCTGGTCTTCACCGGCTCCCCCGGCACGGGCAAGACCACGGTCGCCCGGCTGTACGGGGAGATCCTCGCCTCCCTGGGGGTGCTGGAGCGCGGTCACCTGGTCGAGGTGTCCCGTGTGGACCTGGTCGGCGAGCACATCGGCTCCACGGCCATCCGTACGCAGGAGGCCTTCGAGCGGGCACGCGGCGGGGTGCTGTTCATCGACGAGGCGTACGCCCTGGCCCCGGAGGACTCGGGCCGGGACTTCGGGCGCGAGGCCATCGACACGCTGGTGAAGCTGATGGAGGACCACCGGGACGCGGTGGTGGTGATCGTCGCCGGGTACACGGCGGAGATGGACCGCTTCCTGACCGTCAACCCCGGTGTGGCCTCGCGGTTCTCCCGGACCATCACCTTCGGCGACTACGGGCCCGGGGAACTGCTGCGGATCGTGGAGCAGCAGGCGGAGGAGCACGAGTACCGGCTCGGGGAGGGCACCTCCGAGGCCCTGCTGACCTACTTCACGGACCTCCCCAAGGGTCCGGCTTTCGGCAACGGCCGCACCGCCCGCCAGACCTTCGAGTCGATGGTTGAGCGGCACGCGGGCCGGGTGGCCCAGCTGTCGGAGCCCAGTACGGACGAGCTCACCCTGCTGTTCCCGGCGGATCTCCCGGCCCTGCCGGCCCTGCCCGCTCCTTGCTGACGGCGGCCCGCTGGTCGGGTACTCCCCCAGCTACCGCTGGGCGGGGCCCCGAGCCCCGTGCGACCGCGTCCAGCCGGGAGAGCAGCGCGTCGCGTTCGGCGGCGAAGACGGGATCGGCCTGGTAGTCGGAGTGGCCCAGGATCGGCGCGGGCAGCGGGTGGCGGGCGCTGCGTCCGTAGGCGATCGGGTCGGCGAGCGGGCCGCGGTCCACGTCCTGCCCCGCGCCGGGAAGCGCCGGGCCGCCGATGGGGTCGGTGGCCCGCCAGAGGTTGCGCCAGCAGTCGAGTTCCTGGTGCAGGGCGGCGAGCGGCCCGGGACCGAAGTAGGCGGGGAACCAGCGGCCGTAGAGGCGGCCGAGCGGGGATCCGTACGTGAGCAGGGCGACCCGGCGGCGGGCGGGCGGCGGGAGTTGCCAGACGGCCGCCGCGGCGAGCACGCTGCCCTGGGAATGGCCGGAGATCACCAGGCGGCCGCCGGTGCGGCCGGTCCAGCCGGCCATCCGCCAGGTCAGGTCGGGGACGGCGCGCTCGGCGTAGCAGGGCGGTGCGAAGGGGTGGGCCGCGCGCGGCCAGAAGGTGCCGACGTCCCACAGGATGCCGATGGTCCGGCGTGCGGAGGGGTCCCGGTAGGCGCGGCGGCCCCAGGTGACGAAGACGGCGATGCCGAGGCCGATGAGCCAGGACCCGGCGTCCTGGGCGGCGCGGGCGGCGCCTTCCAGCAACGGCTGGGTCCCGCGGGCCGCTTCGCCCGGCACCTGCCCGCTGAGCCAGGCTCCGGCGAGGGCGCCCGCGCCGAGCACGAGGGTGATCCCGGAGACGGCCGCCACGAACCAGGGCGCGGAGTCGGTGAGCGCGGCTGCGGTCCGCGCCCCGGCGATCCGGCGGCTGCGGGCCCCGTCCGGCGCCTCCCCGGGGTACTCGGCGGCCACGGTTCCGGCGAGCCGGGCCCGGGAGCGTGCTCCGCGCACCGCGAAGCAGACGGCGAGCAGGGCCAGCACGAGGAGCATCGGCGGTAACACGGCGGCCTGCCAGGACAGCAGCACGGGCGGCCCAGGCAGCGGGGCGCCGGCCATCCCGGGGGTGGCGCCGCCGTCCAGCCAGTCGGCGACGCGCTGGGCGACCCCGCCGGACATCACCCCGCCGAGCGCGCAGCCGAGCATGGCGACGGCGGGCCCGGCGAGGCCGTGCAGGGCGGCCGACGGATCGGGGGCCCGTCGGTGCAGGGACCGGGCCACGGCGGCGAGGGCGAGCACGCAGCAGCCCTGCCCCAGCATGAGCACGCCGAAGGCGAAGTCCCCGGGGAGCCGGCCGGTGGAGGCCCAGCCGGGGCGCGACCAGCAGGCGTGGAGGAGGACCGCGGCGAGGAGGCCGAGGGCGGCGCCGGGCAGCAGGCTGACGGCGGCCCGGTCGAGCCGGTGGTCGGCCCGGGCTTCGGAGCGGCCGCGGCGGCAGACGACCCAGGCCACGGTGACGGCCCCGGCGGCGAGCAGCGCCTGAATGGTCCAGCCGAGGGCTTCGAGGGGGGCGGGGGCGCCGGCCCGCCGGTCGTAGCGGGCGGTGGGCACGGCGACGGCCGCCGCCACGGTGAGCAGCCCGGCGGCGGTGTGCGCGGCGCGCAGCCGGGCCACGATCCGGCGGCCGTACCAGAATCCCGGCCGGCCGAGCGCGGGCGCCGTGTCGGAGGCGGCGTCCGGGTCGGCGGAGCCGGCGGGCGGCGGCTGGGACTCGTAGGCGCTCCATGTGCGGTTCGACAGGAACCAGAGCAGTCCGGTCAGCGCGGCGGGGACCACCGATCCGAGGGCGAGACGGCGCCCCGGCTGGGCCCACCAACCGCCTCCGGGCGCGAGGAAGCCGAGCGGGGAGCGGGAGCCGGTGCAGGTGCGGGAGCCCGCGCACTGCCAGGCGAACAGGTCGAGCGCGACCTCGCAGGCGGCCGCGATCAGCAGCACGGACAGGCTGAGCGCGAGGATCCGTACGAGGACCCCGTACGTGCGCACCGCGCGCGGGGCCGGGTCGGCGGCGTGCGTGGCGGGCCGGGCCCAGTGGGCGAGGTTGGCCACCATGAAGGGCAGGAGCAGCAGCCACAGGGCGCGGGCGCCGTTGCCGGAGGTGAGCCGGGACCAGCAGTAGGCCTCCGGAACGGGCCGCCCGGCGTACCGCTCGGGGTGCGCTTCGGCGTCGGCGTCCTCGGTGCGGCGGAAGACGGCGGCGGTGGAGTCTCCGGTGACGCGAACGGTGCGCGGGTCGCCGAGCAGCTCGCCGGGGGCGGCGCCGGCGACTCCGTGGACGAGGAGTTCGAGGGCGAGGGGATGGTCGGGCGTGGGACGGTCCGGCACAGCGGCCTCCGCTCGCGGGGGCGGGATCGGCGCGACTCCAGCATCCCGCGCGCCGCCTCCCGTGCCCAGGCCCCGCGCCGCGCGGATCCCCCGCGCGAGGGTGAGAGCGCCGGGACCGGAACCGGGACGGGAATCTGCCTGAGATCGCAGCGGACATCTCAGGGCCGTCCGGCTATGGTGACGCCCACGCAGACCCGAACCTCGTCCCAGGGGGTACCGCCATGGCTCGCCGACTCCGTCCGGTGGGGCTGGACTTCATCGACGACGCGCCGATCCGGCTGGTCTTCGCCACCGAGGCGGCGGCGCCGCCCGAAGCCGTGTACCAGGCGCTCGCCGAGGAAGTGGCGGGCTGGCCCGGCTGGTTCAGGGCGGTGACCCTGGCCCGGCCCACGCACGGCGGTGCGGGCCGCGAGGTCAGGTTGATGGGCGGGGTGCGCTTCCATGAGACGGTCATGGCCGCGGATCCCGAGCAGCGCTACGCGTACCGGGCCGACACGACCAACGCCCCTGGACTACGGGCCCTGCTGGAGGAGTGGCGGCTGACGCCGGCCGGCTCGGGCACGCACGTCCGCTGGACCTTCGCCGCGGACGGCTCGGCCCCGTTCCGCCTCGCCCTGACGGCCGCCCGCCCGGGCCTGGGCCACTCCTTCCGCACGGCGGTCCGCACGCTGGACGGGCGGCTCACCGCCCGGCGCGGGGCGGATCAGTAGCCGGGTCCGCCACCGTGCCGGTCGCACGGTGCACTTCGGCCAGCTCTCCGTAGCCCCCCGCACCCCAGACCGCCCTGCGGAACTCCTGCAGGGTCATCGCCGGCCCGGTGCCGAAATGGACCACCGCGCAGCGTGCGCAGCCCCAGCCGCGGGACCAGACCTCCTCGGCGGCGCCGCGTCCGGCCGCGATCCGCGCCCTGAACGCCCGTTGGATCCGCACGGCCGAGACGATCAGCAGGACCGCACCCAGCAGCGCGAACCCCGAGATCCAGGCCAGGAACAGGAGCTCGGCTTCGGGCTCGGGCGCAGGGGCCCACGTCGCGCCGCCCCAGGGCGTCATCGAGCCGTGGTCCGCTTCGGCCGCGGGCGCGTCGGCGAACCAGTTCCCGCCCTGCGCGCCGCCGATGAACGTACCGATCGACACCAGGAGCAGCAGTACTCCCAGCGCCGTCCGCCCGGCGGTCACGGGTGGCGGCGGGGCGACGGCCAGTGCCTCGGCCAGCCGCGGGACGACCTCGAGGGCGCCGACGCTTCGGTCGCGGCCGCCGGCTTCCTCGCGGTACCTGCTGTGCCCGCCCACGCAGATGGCGGGGACGGCCCGCACCTCGTCGGGGCGGTGGCAGCTCGGACACTCCAGCTGCGGCGCCCGCGACTCGGCCCGCGACTCGGCCCGCGACTCGGCCCGGGACTCGACCTGGGGCTCGGCCGGCGGCTCGGCCCGCGGCCGGTCCGGCCGGTCAACCGGCCGCGGCTGCCGACCCGCACCGGTCTGGGCCCGTGTGCGCGCGTCCCGTTCCGGTCTGTTGTACTCGATGCCCGCCATGGCTCCCCCGAAGCTCCGCCGCGCTCAAAAGTCCGCACAGCGTAGCCAGCCGACTCGGCTCCGGCCAGGGCGTTTTCATCCCCGGACCGTCACCGTCGCGCCACGGGCCGGCCGGGCCCCACGGCTCCCGCGGCAGGCCGGTCAGGCCGGTCAGGCCGGTCAGGCCGACGGCTCGCGCCAGACCCCGGTCGTCAGCAGGGTGTCGAGGGTCTTCGCGTACGGGGCGATGTCGAGCCGCTGCGCCGCCAGCCACTCGTCGGAGTAGTACTTGTCCAGGTAGCGGTCGCCCGGGTCGCACAGCAGGGTGACGACGCTGCCGGTACGGCCCTCCGCCACCATCTCCGATATGATCTTCAGGGCGCTCCACAGGCCGGTACCGGTCGAACCGCCCGCCTTGCGCCCTATCGCCGTCTCCAGCGCGCGGCAGGCGGCGACGCTCGCCGCGTCCGGGACCTTCATCATGCGGTCGATGGCGCCGGGCACGAAGCTCGGCTCCATCCGCGGCCGGCCGATGCCCTCGATGCGCGAGCCGCAATCGCTGCTCGCGTCGGGGTCGTTGTTGGTCCAGCCGTCGAAGAAGCAGGAGTTCTCCGGGTCCGGGACGCAGATGCGGGTGTCGTGCTGCATGTAGTGCACGTAGCGCGCGATGGTCGCCGAGGTGCCGCCCGTACCGGCGGTCGCCACGATCCAGGCGGGCTCGGGGAAACGTTCCAGCTTCAGCTGCTGGTACATCGATTCCGCGATGTTGTTGTTGCCGCGCCAGTCGGTGGCCCGCTCGGCGTACGTGAACTGGTCCATGTAGTGCCCGCCGGTACGGGCGGCGAGCTCCGCCGACGCCTCGTACATCTTCATCGGGTCGTCCACGAAGTGGCATTCACCGCCGTGGAATTCGATGAGCCGGCACTTCTCCGGGCTCGTCGTGCGCGGCATGACGGCGATGAAGGGAACGCCGATCAGCTTGGCGAAGTACGCCTCGGAGACGGCGGTGGAGCCGGACGAGGCCTCGATCACCGGGCGGCCGGGGCGGATCCAGCCGTTGCAGAGCGCGTACAGGAACAGCGAGCGCGCGAGGCGGTGCTTGAGGGAGCCCGTCGGGTGGGTGGACTCGTCCTTGAGGTAGAGGTCGATGCCCCACGCCTCGGGGAGCGGGAAGCGCAGGAGGTGGGTGTCCGCGGAGCGGTTGGCGTCGGCCTGGACCTTGCGGACGGCTTCCTTCAGCCAGGCGCGGTAGTCCGCGTCGCTGCGGTCGACGTCGATGGTGGTGGCCGTCGTACCGGTGCTGCTGGTGGTGCCGGTGGTGCTCATGCGCCGCGCTCCTTCATGGGTGTAATTCGCCCCCTCCTTTCGCAATGTACCTCGCTCACCTGCACAAACGTTCACTTTGGGTTTCCATGCACATCGCTTTCGCTCGCGTTCGGTTGCACTGCGCGGCACCGTGGGTGACCCTGGTGGAGCATTACCGAGGGTGCAGCACCCGTAACACTCATGTCGGGGAGTCGCAGCCGTGATCACTCATTCCCGCAGGCACTGCGTCGTCGAACTGCAGGCCTTGCCGTCGCGGATCGGCCAAATCCGCAGAATCGTTTCTGCACAATTGCGCCACTGGCAGCTCGATCCGCTCATAGACCGGGCTGCGCTCGGTGTGACGGAACTGCTCACGAACGTCCATCGCCACGCGCAGCCGGACAAGACCTGCACCGTCGAGATCGAACTCCGTCTCGGGCGCCTGACCGTCTCGGTGATCGACAGCGATCCGCGGCTTCCGGTGCTCCACGAGGCGCCGGCCGGCTCGCTCGAGACCTGCGGACGGGGCCTCGCCCTGGTGGCGGCGCTCAGCGAGTCCTGGGGCGCACGGCACCAGTCCGACGGGCCGGGCAAGGTGGTGTGGTTCTCGCTCACGGCGGCTCCCGCCCAGGCGGCGCCCCCGCAGCCGGTGCGGATCGAGACCAGGCCCGTACGAGAACCCGCGCGGACGGTGCTCGTCGCCGTCGACCCGGGGGCCCTCGGGGCGGGTGCGCCGGTGGCATCGCCGGTCGGCGCCGGCCCCGGGTAGGCCCGGCCCCGACCCGCCCGCCAAGGCTCCGTGCCCGGCAAGGTCCGGAAGCGAGCCTAGGCCAAGGCTCCCAGCGGGTCGTCGAGCACCGGCTGCCAGGCCAGTTCCGCCGCGCCGACCAGGCTGTTGTGGTCCAGCGTGCACGGCAGGATCGGTACACCGCCGCTGCGCCCCCACAGGCTGCGGTCGGCGACCACCGCGCGCAGCCGCTCCGGGTCGGCGTGCAGGAGTTCCCGGTGCAGGCCGCCGAGGATGATCCGGTCCGGGTTCAGGATGTTCACCAGGCCGGCGAGGCCGAGCCCGAGCCGGTCGATCAGCTCCTCCGTGGCGGCCCGCACCGCGGGCTCCGCGGGTTCGTCGCGCAGCAGGTCGCGGGCCTGCTGGAGCAGCGACACCTCGGGGCCGGGGCTGCGGCCCGCCGCCGTGAGGAAGGCCAGCGGGTCCGCCTCCACGTCCAGGCAGCCGCGGCCGCCGCAGTGGCAGGCCCGCCCCTCGGGGTTCACGGTGAGGTGACCGACCTCCAGGGCCAGGCCCGAACTGCCGCTGTGCAGGCGGCCGTCCAGCACCAGCGCCCCGCCGACCCCGCGGTGCCCGGTGGCCACGCACAGCAGGTGCTGCGCGCTGCGCCCCGCGCCGTGCCGGTGCTCGGCCAGTGCCGCCAGGTTGACGTCGTTCCCGGTCAGCGCCGGGCCGTCGATCCCGGCCGCCTTCACGCACTCCGCGAAGATGGCCCGTACGGGCGAACCGGCCGGCCAGGCCAGGTGCAGCGGGTTCAGCGCGGTGCCCTCCGGCTCCGCGACCGCCGAGGGGACCGCGAGCCCCGCGCCGACGCAGCGTCGGCCGCTGTCGGCGAGCAGTTCGGCGCCCGCCTCCACGACCGCGCCGAGCACCTGGGCCGGGTCGGCGGAGACGGTGACCTTGCCGGGGGCGGTGGCCACGATGCGGCCGCCGAGGCCGACCAGGGCCGCCCGGAAGCCGTCCGAGTGCACCTGGGCCGCGAGGGCCACCGGCCCGTCCTCGGCCACGGAGAGGCGGTGCGAGGGGCGGCCCTGGGCGCCGCCGGCCCCGCCGGGGCGGGAGTCGACGCGGATCAGCCCGAGCGCCTCGAGCTCGGCGGCGACGGCTCCGGCGGTGGCGCGGGTGACCCCGAGCTCGGCCGTCAGGACCGCGCGGGTCGGGGCGCGGCCGGTGTGGACGAGCTCCAGCGCCGGCCCGAGCGCGCCGCGACCGCGTTCCAGCCTGGTCCGCGTGGCGGTCGCGGACGCGGATGGCGTGGTCACATCCCCCACCCGCGGCGGGGCCCCGTTGCCGTTCATGGCATCGATCCTCGCATGATCGGAGCGTGCCGGACGCCGCCGCTCAGCCCAGCCCGCCGACCCGGAGTGTGATGTTCAGCCGCCCGGTCAGCCCGAGGGCCTGCGGCCCGGTGCCCGGCAGGACCTTCGGCACTCCGTGGTAGGCCAGTCGGCTCGCGCCCCCGAAGACGAAGAGATCCCCGCTGCGGAGCTCCACGTCCCGGTACGGGCGGCCGCGCGAGGTGGTGTTCCCGAAGCGGAAGACGCAGGTGTCGCCGAGGCTGAGCGAGACCACCGGAGCCCCGGACTTCTCCTCGGCGTCGCGGTGCATGCCCATGCGGGAGTCGCCGCCGTAGAAGTTGATCAGCGCGATGTCGTAGGCCGCGGCAGGGTCCCCCAGATCCGGCAGGTCCGGCAGGTCCCTGTACGCGGCGGCCACCGCCTCCCGCCCCAGCTCGGCGAGCCACCCCGGCATCGGCTTGACCGGCGCCCCGTCCCCGTCGACGGCGGTACGGGCGTACCCGTACGGATACCAGTGCAGCCCGAGGCACACCTGCCGGGCGGTCATCACCCCGCCGCCCGGGGTCCGCACGGTGCGCAGGCCCGCCGGCGGACGGGCCCACGCGCGGCAGGCCGCCAGCAACTCGCCCTGCCGCTCGGCCCCGAGCCAGTCGGGCACGTGCACGGCGCCGGGAGCGATCACGGTCCGCTCGCGCGGGAAGAGTTCCCCATCCATGTCCCCCATTGTCGCGGGCGGGCTGATAAGACTCCTGGTATGGAGATCACCGAACTTGTGAAGACCCTCGCACGAGAAGGCGAGCTGCTCGCCGACCTGGCCGAACAGGCCGGCACGGACGCTCCGGTCCCCACCTGCCCGGGCTGGCACGTCACCGATCTGCTGCGCCACACCGGGTCGGTGCACCGCTGGGCGGCCGGGTACGTCGCGGAGCGGCGGCTGGAGCCGGTGGGCTTCCCGGACGCGCCCGAACTGGCCGACGGCGAGCTGCTCGCGTGGTTCAGGCAGGGCCACGCGGACCTGGTGCGCACCCTGACCGAGGCCCCGGCCGACGTGCAGTGCTGGACCTTCCTCCCGACGGCCCCGCCGTCGCCGCTCGCCTTCTGGGCGCGGCGGCAGGCCCACGAGACGACCGTGCACCGGATGGACGCGGAGGCCGCGCGGGGCGTGGCGTTCTCCCCGGTGGATCCGGAGTTCGCGGAGGACGGGGTGGACGAGCTGCTGACCGGCTTCCACGCGCGGCCGCGCAGCCGGGTGCGTACGCCGGAGCCCCGGACGGTACGGGTCCGGGCCGCCGACACGGGCGCGGTGTGGACCGTGCAGCTGTCGCAGGAGCCGGCCCGGACCGTGCAGGGTGACACGGGCGACGCGGCCGACTGCGAACTGACCGGGGAGGCGGCCTGGCTCTACGCGGCCCTGTGGAACCGGCTCCCGCTGGCGGGTCCGGGAGTGACGGGCGACCTGGCGCTGGCCCGGCTGTGGAGCGAGACGGCCGGGATCTGAGCCGGGCGGCGGGAAGCGGCGCGGCGCGGGCCCCCTTGTGACGGGCCGTACGCACTGTGACACTGCACGCATGGAGCAACGTACTCAGGCGGACCGGGACGCGATCACGATCGAGATCGGCTACGCCCTCGTCAGCGCCTGCTTCGCGGCCGCCCTCACCTTCGGTGCGGTGTACGGGCCCGCGCTGGCGTTCTCCGTGCCCCCAGCGGCCGGCCACGCCCTGGCGGTGGCCGGGGGAATCGTGGCGGGCGTCGTGTTCCTCCTCCGGATCACCCACGTCCTGTGGCGCTTCGCCCGCCGTCCGGAGAACGACGGCCGCTGAACCGCTAGGCCGCCGGACCCACCGCGGCCCACCAGGCGACCAGCCGGTCGGCCATCGCGTCGGTCCGGTGGGCGACGGGGTCCAGACCGAAGTGGTCCTCCAGCTCGCACCAGAGGAACTCACCGATCTCCGCACGGGTGGCGCCGCGGTGGAAACGCTGGAACAAGGGGACGAGCATGCAGTCGTACTCGTCCTGCGAGAGATCGGCGACGCCGATCGGATCCCACTCGTTGAGCAGGTACCGCAGGTTGTCGAACAGCACGGCCGACGGAGTCCAGGTGGGCATCGGGCCAGACTGCCACCCGACGAGGCGTGCAGCCGCCGAATATCGCGGGCTCGGGGCCAGGCCGTCTCTTTTGGATCTTGCCTGACCCGCGCCGCTCCCCCAGCTACCGCTGGGAGGTACCCCCAGGCACCGCACCTCGCCGCGTTGTCGGGAGCAAGCGAGTACGTCCAGTACAAGGGCGCCCCTCCGCCTTGCGATGCACGGCACCAGACGACGCGGGCTCAACCGGCAAGATCCGAAAGAGACGACCTAGCCGAGGGTGGCCGCGTAGGTGGTCTGGGCGCCGTACTTCCATGTCGGGCCCGCGTTCCAGGGGTTGGGCATGACCGTGCTGGTCGCGTACGCGTAGCCCGCGCCGCGGTCGAAGGCGGTGCGGAGGGTTGCGCGCATCGCCTCGGCGTCGGGGACGTCGTGGACCAGGTGCCAGAACGCCGTTCCGCTCGGGTCGAGTTCGGTTCCGGCGCGGTAGCCGGAGAGAGGGTCGAAGATGTTGCCGCCGAGCCAGCCGCCGCCGGTGTACGCGGCGTAGGTGTCCTCGTAGGTGACGAAGACGTCCGCGGTGCGGCGGCCCGGCTCCAGGTAGCAGTCGGCTATGGCGGTGCCGGGGTTGTTGACGACGAGGTCGGGGGCGGCCGGGTCGGCGGCGTTCATCGTGTCCTGGACGTAGCGGCGCAGTTCCGCGTAATGGTCGCGGGTGGCGTTGGCCGGGCCGCAGTCGCGGCTGACCACGTCGAAGAAGATGCCGTCGACGTGGAGGCGGCCGTCGGGGGTCTTGAGGTAGTTGTCGACGGAGGCCTTGACGGCGGCGATGTCGCGGTTGCCGCGGTCGGTGTGGACGTAGCCGAGCACTTTGGTCTTCTCGCCGGTGGAGGTGGTGCGCTTGCGCAGCGCGTCGGCCCGAGACCGCCAGGGGGCGCCGAACGGCGAGTCGCCGTTGCCCGGGTTCAGGACGACCACCGAGGCGGCCGGAGCGGTGGCGGTCAGGTCGGTCAGCATGGTGTCGTTCGCCCAGACGTACGCGGGAACGCCGATCTCCAGGCCCCGCACGCCCGGCATCCGGGGCTTGGGGAGCGGGGTGGACGTCGGGGCGTCGGCCGCGACCGCCGGCGCGTCGCGCGCCGACGCGGTGACGGCCGGCGCCGGCGCGGCCAGTAAGAGGGTGGCCAGGACGGCGTACAAGGCCTTTACGGCGCGAGGCATGAACGTTCCTCCGGCGGCGGCAGGGGGCGACCCGAGGAACACTAGACGGGCGGCCCGTCGTTCAAGGCTGAACCGCCCGCATTGGTATGAGGAACAGAAGAGCGAGCCATCGCCTCATCATGTGAATCTCCGCAAAAGCCTCCAGCTGCCCGCCCTCCCGTCATACGGCGGACAGGCCCACGCCGTGAGCCAGTTGGGCGGCGGCGTGCGCGAAGAATGCGGCACGGTCCTCGACGATGCGGTTGAACTGGCCGAACAGCTCGAAGGAGACGAGGCCGACCAGTTGGGCCCAGGCGGCGACGAGGGCGGCCGTGACCTGCGGCGGCAGGCCCTCGGCAAAGTCGGCGGTCATCCGGTCGGCCTCGGGACGCAGGGCCGGCGGCAGTGGCGGGAGGGCGAGGCCGCGCCCCTCGTAGGCGGCACGGAGGATGCCGACGAAGGTGTTGCCGACCCGGGAGGCGGGGCCGATGGTGTCCGCGGGGGCGCTGTAGCCGGGCACCGGCGAACCGTAGATGAGGGCGTACTCGTGCGGGTGCTCCAGCGCCCAGGCGCGGACGGCCTCGCAGACCGCGATCCAGCGGGTGCGGGGCGGGGATCCGGCGGCGAGGGCGCCGGCGTCGGCCTCCTCGGCGGCGGCGCCGATGCTGTCGTACGCGTCGATGATCAGCGCGGTGAGCAGCTCGTCGCGGCTGGGGAAGTAGCGGTAGAGGGCGGAGGAGACCATGCCCAGCTCGCGGGCTACGGCGCGCAGGGAGAGTTTGGCGGCGCCCTCGGCCGCGAGCATGCGGCGCGCCTCGTCCTTGATGGCGGCGGTGACCTCGATGCGGGCCCGTTCCCTGGCCCCTCGCACGGTGTTCATGCGGGTCAGTGTGCCACGCATCTGGAGCAGTGCCCAGAAAACGGACCCCTGCTCCATTTCGAGAGCAGTGCTCTTGCTTTGGTGCATCGATCCGTGCACACTGTTCTCAAGCGAGAGCAGTGCTCTCTCACAGTGGAAAACGGCCCCGGAGGTCACCATGAACGCGACGCCCACCCCGTACTACGTCCAGGCCGGCCCGCTCGCCACCCGCTTCAACGCGCTCTTCGGCAAGCTCGCCCGCTTCGGCATCAGCCTGGCCGGCAGCGCCGAGATGTCGGTGCGCGGGCGCAAGTCCGGCACGATGCAGCGGATTCCGGTCAACCCGCACACGTACGAGGGCGCCCAGTACCTGGTCTCGGCCCGCGGCCACTCCCAGTGGGTCCGCAACATGCGGGTCGCGGGCGGCGGCGAGCTGCGCGTGGGGCGCAAGGTGCGGACGTTCACCGCCACGGAGCTGACCGACCCGGTCCAGCAGGCCGCCGTCCTGCGCACCTACCTGGAGAAGTGGGGCTGGGAGGTCGACCGGTTCTTCCAGGGCGTCACCGCGAAGTCCTCCGACGCGGAGATCCAGGCGGCCGCCGCCGACCACCCGGTCTTCCGGATCACGGTGTCGAACTGACCCGGACCCGGCTCACTCGCCTCAGCGACCGCTGCGACCGCTGCGACCGCCGCGACCGCTGCGACCGCCACGACTCCTCGTCCGGTCATGACCGCGGCCGTCCGGCCATGACCGCGGCCATGACCCGGCCAACACCGCAACCGCAACCGCGACACGACCACGACCACGACCGCGGCGACACCCGCGACGGCCATGAACGCCGTGCCCGCCCGGCCGCCGCGGCCGCTCAGCCGAACGGCAGGCGCAGCCGCTCGACCAGCCGTTCCCGCAGGTGGTGCCCCCACAGCCAGAGCGGAAGCTCCCGGTGTGGCACGAAGGACCACAGGTCGTCGTCGGCCTCGTTGCCGCGGGGACAGCGGCGCAGCAGCTCCAGACAGCGCCGGTCCACCGTGCCGTGGAGCCGCGCCACATGGGCCAGGGCCACCACTCCCTGCCGGCGGACCTCCCGGTCCGCCGACTCCAGCGCCCTGGCGACCACGGGCAGCACGGCCGCGGGATCGGGGTGGTTGAGGGCCAGCGCGATCACCGCCACACCGACGGACCGCTCGCCGCGTTCGAAGGCTGCGAGGACCGGCTCCGGCTGCTCGATCCCGTTCAGGTTCAGGCCGCCCCACCAGTCCGGCTCGCCCGCACCCGCAGCGCCCTGAGCACCACCCCCGCCCACGCCCCGGCC